>JACQFG010000377.1 GCA_016200155.1 Planctomycetota bacterium
AATCTAAAGGGCGCTCTTTCGCGGAGCGAAAGGCGACAAACAAACGAGCGTCATTTCTTGACGCGCTCGAACACGAGCGAAAACGTCGCCGACTTGCCGTCGCGCGTCGTCTCGACGGTGACCGTCAACTTTTCGTCCTTCCCCAGGCTGTAGGTGATCCGCTTCGGCTTCTCGTTGTCCGGGTTCTCGAACACGGCCTCGCGCGCGCTCGCCTTGGTCAGCTTCAAGCGAACGGGCTCCTTTTCGAGTTCCGCCATGCCTGCCTTGAAATGGCGCAGACGCATGAACACGCCGTCGGCTGATTCTTCCATCAGCAAGAATTCGAATAACACCGTCTTCTCCAGCCGGACGGCGCGAAACATGCCCATCATCGCCCCGCCCGACGGCGCGCTCCAGTGCTCCTCGTTGAGCGCGTCCGATACCGGACTGCGCCATTGCCCCGCGAACCAGGCGACGTCCTTCAGCGAATACGCGCTCTTGGGCTGATCGGCCTCGGGCAGCAGGAGGATGTGGACGGCATCCGCGAACGTGCCGCCGGAGCTGGGCTGGCCGCCGTGCGGGACGAAGGCCGCCTCCACGAGCGTGCCCTTCTTGAACTCCGCGAACGTTGCGGGCTTGCGGTCCTTGCCGACCATTTTCTCCAGCTTGGTTTTGTCCTTCACGAAGAGTCGAATGAAGGAGTCGCCGTCCTTGAGATTGACCCAGCCGACCATGCCGGCTTTCTTCTGCTCCTCGTTTGCCGCCACGATCAGGGTGATCGCGTTGCGCGTCGTCAACGGCTTGACGTTGCCCGCCGGCTGCGCCCCGAGCGCCGCCGTCAGGGCCAGCACGGATAATACGAACGATGCTCTCACAAACAATGTCATGATTCAACTCCCGTGGTGCCGAACCTACGAATGTAGCCGCAGGCTTTAGCCTGCGGCCGTCCTCCCCGCGCAAATCAAAACGCCGCAGGCTAAAGCCTGCGGCTACAGGAACAATGTCAACCCGCTGTCACTGGCCTTGCTTCTTCAAGGGATCGAGCGGAATGGCCATGCCGCCCATGCCGCCCATCATGCCGGGGCCCATCATGCCCATGAACGGGTGCGTGATGTAGAGGAGCCCGTCCAATTCGACGACCGACAAATTCGCTTGCCGGGCGATGACCTCGGCAACGGATCGCGCCGGGACATTCGACTTGAAGGTTGCGGTGATTTTCGCGTCCTTCGGTTCATTAGGATCGGACCCTATTTGCGGCTGCTCGGTGGACGCCGCCGCTTCCAGACGCCTGCGGACGCCGCCGGGGGCCTCGAAACGCGTCGGCGTCGGCATGTACGCGGGATCGAGCAGCACCGTCTGGCCGCTCCATGCTGCCAGATCTTTCACCGCCAGATCGAGCCGGCGATTCTTGAACTGGAGATCGGCCTTTGCTTGTTTGCCGTCGCTCTTCACTTTGGTGGTGATGAACAGCACGTTCTCCTGGGTCTCGGCCTGCAAGTCGGCCATCTCCGCGAGCAGGCGGACTGCGCCTTCGAGGGCGATCGTGTTGCGGAACGTCGCCGTCACCGGCGTGCGGCCCTTGTCGCCGACGCGCGGGTCGATGATGATGGTCGCCCCGCTGAGTTCGCACAGCGTCTCGATCGCATCCTCGAGCGGGATTTTCTTGAACTGGGCCGCCACCGGATACGCCATCAACGCTTCGGGAGCGATGCGCTTGGCGGTGGTGATCTCGATGACGCCGTTGCGAATGACGTAGGTCGCGTTGCCCTTGCCGATCTGGCTCAAGACGATCCGCAGCATCTGCACCGCCTTCATGCGTGCGGGCGATGCCGGCAGGACCACGTCCTCTTCTGACGGATCGGGAAGGTCGGCGGCTTCTGCGGTGAACGCCTCCTTGTCCACGATCGCCGGCACCGCGTTGCCGAGCTTGTCGTTGAGCGCCTCCAGAAAAACCTTGAGCTTGATGCGCTCCTGAAAGATCTTGGTCTCGAGCGACGTCTCCAGCGCCGCCGAGATCGACAAAAAGGTCGGCGTCTTCGGCTGCGCCGCCGCGCTGCCCGCCACGAGAAGGAATGCCGCGATCACCACGATTTGACGAAACATGGGATGCTCTCCGTTAGACATGAACGCACCAATTCCCACCTTCGATGATAACCGCTCGGCGTTTTCGATGCAAATGGTTTCTTGAGAATGCACGGGCGTGATGCCGCAATTCTCCGGCTCGACCGGCGGAGATCATTCTTCGCCACCCGCTTCCGCCGCCGCGTCGAAGATCACCTGACACGCCAGCTTGAACCCCGGCAGCAGCTTGGTGGCGCAAACGTCGTCCGGCCCGAGCCGCTTCTCGATCCAGTCCGATTTGCCGCGCCGCAGCATGACGACCATGGCGCGCTGGGCATCGACAATCCAGTATTCCTTCACGCCCAGCGTCCAGTATTCTTCGCGCTTTTCCACGTAATCACCGTCTTCCGAGCGGGCCGAGACGACTTCGATCACCAGTTCCGGAATCCAGGTTCGCCACATCTTCCCGCTGCTTGGCCCCTTGGGTTTCGTGAGATATACCGCGACGTCCGGATGGCGTTCGCTTTCCAGGCGCGGAATGAGCAGCTTGCACTCCGACCCTGCCAACAGGGCGTAGATGTGGCCGGGGTGGTTGAAGTCGTAGACGTTGAGGTACTTGCGAAGCACCGTGATGATGATAGCGTGATAAAGCTTCGCAACTTGAGACACGGTGACATACC
>JACQFG010000361.1 GCA_016200155.1 Planctomycetota bacterium
CTACCGGAGTTGGACATTGCTTCTTTTCCGCCCCCGGCAGTTCCCTAGAACGGAATCGATTTCGAGAAAAGGTGTGACATGGGACTCCTATTTTGCCGTTTTCCAGAGCGTAGCCAGCCATTGGAATTGGCTCGTGAATTCAAGCAGAAGATGGCGCCAGTCGTTATCGACATTGACGAATCAGACCGTTTCGCTGCTTCCATCGGCAAGATTGAATCGGCACTCGATGCCGCCGGACAGAAGAGGGAAGAGTTCCAGCCGTTGGTTTCCATGAAGCGTAACGCTGCTCAGAATGCGCCGCAGTACAACTTCGTTTTGAGCCTTGATCAGGCTCCGCTGATGGAGGGAATGATCACCCGGCACTACTTGGGCTTGACCTGGAATGATCCACTTCCGCCCTGGGTGTTGACCAAGGTTCTTTCGTTCGCCAAAGCAATCCCGTCCGCCGAGGTCGAAGTCGAAGACGACGCGGGGAATCCTATCGATGTCGCTTCCCTGGCGCAGGCGTGCGCTTGATTGGTCATGTCTTCCCAAGATTTCCAAGGGTGCGAATGCCGTGAATTAGCGAAAGTACGCCAATAATAGCCAAGAAAAACTCGAAGACAATTGCGGGCGCGAGCATGGGGCTTCCGGCAGAGAACCCCGCCACGACGCTGATGCCGCCGAAACCTGCCAGCAGCAAACCGACAAGGATGAACACAACAGCGGCCCACGTCGGCGTGGGCGGTGAGTACCGCGTACCGCACTGCGTGCAGATACGATCCCACGCGAAAGCAATCCACCCTTGCGGCCGGACGCGCGTATGGGCTGTTCGGGCAGGTGTTACTTACCGGAATCGGTCCTTTGGTTTCCGCTTCGGGAAAGCGCGCGGGTTGCTGGCCAGCTGTGGGAGCGTTAGTGCTGGAAGCGGTCGCGACTCTTTTTTCGTGGGCGCCGCGTTCGCGCCGCACTTCCTGGGCCAGTGCGGCGTCGGGGTCGCCTCCGCATCGCGAGCATCTCCCTGCCGGCGGAGGCTGCTGAGCAGACGTGGCGCACTTGCGATGAATCGGATTGCCACAATCCTCGCAGAATGTCCCGTCAATAACCGACGAGATTCCTTTTTGGCAAACCACGCACTGCAAACCGATCAACTGAGGCAACGACATCGGCATCTCCACGTTGGGCGTTGTTTGCGGATGATTGTATCATCACCTGGTAACGAAATCGAACAAATGTTCCTCGTTTAGCGCCCGCAGGGCATGCGCGAAGCGCGGGTTCCCTGCGGGCGCTAAACGAAGAAAGGAATTCTGCTACCCGCATGAAAACCATCGTCATCCAGGCGTTCGGCATCGACAACCTGCAAACCATCGACCGGCCCGAGCCGACGCCTGGTCCCGGGCAGGTGCTGCTCAAGATGAAGGCGTGGTCGCTCAACTATCGCGATCTCATGATGGTGAATGGGTTGTACAATCCGAAGCTGAAGCTGCCGTTCGTGCCGCTCTCGGACGGCGTCGGCGAAGTCATCGGCGTCGGCGCCGGCGTCACGCGCGTCAAGGTCGGCGATCGCGTGGCCGGCTGCTTCATGCAAAAATGGACCGACGGCGAACTGAACGATGCTTGCGCCAAGTCGGCGCTCGGCGGCGCCCTCGAAGGCGTCGCGGCGGAGCAAGTCGTGCTGCACGAGGACGGCGTCGTCAAGTTCCCGGCTCATCTGTCCGACGAGGAAGCCGCCACGCTGCCGTGCGCTGCCGTGACCGCCTGGAACGCCCTGGTCACGCGCGGCAAGCTCAAGGCCGGCGAGACCGTGCTGATCCAGGGGACCGGCGGCGTGTCGATCTTCGCCCTGCAGTTCGCGAAGATCCTCGGCGCCCGCGTCATCGCCACCTCCTCGAGCAATGCCAAGCTCGAGCGCGTCAAGGAGCTGGGCGCGTCCGACGGCATCAACTACAAGGAAACGCCGAACTGGGAGGACAAGGTCAAGGAGCTGACCGGCGGCGTCGGCGTCGATCACGTCGTCGAAGTCGGCGGCGCGGCGACCTTCAACCAGTCGCTCAAGGCCGTCAAGCTCGGCGGCCGCATCAGCCTGATCGGCGTCCTGGCGGGAAAGGGAGACGTCAACCTGATGCCGGTGCTCATGAAGGGCGTCAGCGTGCAGGGCATCTTCGTCGGCAGCCGGGCCATGTTCGAGGCGATGAACCGCGAGATCGCCAACGAGCAGCTTCGCCCCGTCGTCGATCGCGTCTTCGGCTTCGACGAGATTCAAGCAGCACTGCGGCACATGGAGAGCGGCGCGCACTTCGGCAAGATCTGCCTGCGCGTGTGACAATAACAACTCATCCACGAAGGACACCAAGGACACAAAGAAAGGCAAGTTCAACACTACAGATCGCCAAGGCGCCGGATTCCTCTGTATTTCTCTTCGTGTCCTTCGTGCCCTTCGTGGATTGATTCTCGCCACGCCGCAAGCGGCTCAAACCGTCCGCAGCCGCTGGACTTCCTTCTCCAGGGCCGTGATGCGCTCACGCAAGTGTTGCAATTCGACGCGCAGCTTCTCCATCGTTTCCGCGTGCTCCACGAGGCGATCGTACTCCGCGGCGGCCTCGCGCACGGCCTCCTCCAGATCGTTCGGCTGCCAGGGCTTTTTCAAGAACTTGAAGATGTGCCCCTGGTTGATCGCCGCGATCACCGAATCGATGTCGGCATAACCCGTGAACAGCATGCGGATCGCCTGCGGATGCCCGGCCCGGATCGACTTGAGCAGCTCCACTCCCGTCACCTTCGGCATGCGCTGGTCGGTCATGATGATGTGCACTTCATTGTCGCGCATCAGCTTCAAGCCTTCCTCGGCGCTGCGCGCCTTCAGCACGTTGAACTCGCGGCGCAGCAGGTCGTGCACCGAATCGCCGACGTCGGGTTCGTCGTCAACCACCAGGAGCGTGTGTTTCTTGTCGGTCATCGTAAGCCTTTCCCATTTAGCCCGCCATTCATGGCGGGCCTTCCCCGCCGTAAACGGCGGGCTAAATGTCACGGGCGTTCCTTCAACGGTAAACATATGCGAAAACAACATCCCTCGCCCGGTTTCGAATCGACGTCGATGCGGCCGCCGTGCGCGGTGATGATGTGATGCGAGATCGACAGGCCCAGGCCGGTTCCCTCGCCAACGTCCTTGGTCGTGAAGAACGGGTCGAACAGGCGCGAGACGTGTTCGGGCTTGATGCCGGGGCCGTTGTCCTCGATCTCCAGGACGAACTCGCCGCCGCGGCGCGCGGTGCGGATGACGATGCGGCCCTCGCTTCGGCCGGCAGCTTCGATCGCCTGAAAAGCGTTGACGAGCAGGTTCAAGATGACCTGGCTGATCTGTGTCGACACGCACGAAACGACCGGATTCGGGTCGTACGCCTGTTCGACGGCGACGCCGAGCCGCTTGAACTTCCCGTGCAGGATTTCCAGGCAGCTATTGACGAGGTCGGGGATGCGCGTGTCCTGGCGGCGCGGCGTTTCCGTGCGGGCCATGCCGCGCAG
>JACQFG010000365.1 GCA_016200155.1 Planctomycetota bacterium
CGCGAGCGCTAAACGTAAACAGGCCAAGGTCACTTCATCACAAACAGCGGAATGCGTTCGAAGCGCAGGACGCCGCGCGGGCAGCGGTTGACGCATTCGCTGCAGGTCAGGCAATGGCTGTCGCGGATCGGTTTGCCGCGCCAGGCGTGGGCGCGGACGTCGATGCCCATCGGACAGTTGTAGGAGCACATGCCGCACTGCACGCAAAAGGCGGCTTCGGGAACGACTTGTGCCTCGGAGAGCACATCGTGGCGCGTATCGAAGGCGGCCTGGGCATGATTGCACGTCGCCGGGATCGACGCGGTCTCGACGATCGGCGCCACGATGGATGCAGGAAACAGCTCGACCATGTCGCCGGCGGATTTCCACTGCTTGCCGCCGGCCTGTATGACGAGATTGGTCGGAACGAGTTCGCCCTTCGCGAAAAGCTCCTTCAGCGCAGCCAGCGACACGGGGCCGATCGGCTTTTGATCGCGCGCGTAATACCAGGCGGATGACATCGGGAAACCTCAGGGCGTGGGCGTCTCTGAATCGTACCCGTTCGACGTCGGAAATCCTATGGAAAAAAGAATGCGCCGAGTCAAATCGATGGAAAGCGGCCCGGCGGAATGGTAAGATGTCCGCGACCCGATTTCCTTATTTTCAAGAGAAGGAGGCCCGTGATGCGAATGATGGTTGCCGCTGGTTTCGCGATTTCGACGTTGGCGCTGCTGGCCGCGGGCTGCCGTCAGGAGGAGACAGCGAAGACGACAGCGCCCGCGGTGTCCGCGTCGGAGGTCGTGCTGAATGTGCCGGGCTTGACCTGACCGACCGGCTGAGTGCCGCGCATGAGCAAGGCGCTCAAGACTCTGCCGTGGGTAGAGCAAGAAAGCATCAAGATGGACACCAACAAGCACGAGGTCAGCTTCAAGCTGACGAAGCGCAGCGACTGGAACGAAACCGAGCTGCGCAAAGCGCTCAAGGACAACGCATTCCCGGAGATGACCGTGAAAGCGATGCCGCCGCCGTGATGTGATTGCCGCATGCGGCGTAGCAAGGCATGCTAAGCCGCAAGCGGCACGAAGGAGAATCCCGCCATGAAGTCTCACCTCGTCTGTCTCCTGGCCCTCCTGTGCGCCGGTCCCGCCTTCGCGCAGCCCAAGAAGGAGCCGGCGGCGCGGAAATTCATCGAAGCCCAGCAGATCAAGCTCTTCCTTGGGCCGGCGGATGCCGACCAACTCGACGACGGTCCATGGGGCGTGTCGCTGTCGTTTTATGCGAGATTCCTCAAGGACGGCGCCGTGGATCGCGGCAATCAGGGACTCATTTATGATTCGGTCACCAACGACGAGTGGGGCTTTCACGCCACACTGGCGCCGCTCTTCACAGGCAGTGTCTCCCCGCTGCTCACGGAGCACCCGTGGTTGCCGGACGTCACAGCAAGAATCGAAGGGCAAATCGCATCGTCGTACGTGGACGGAAAACCGGAATTCAGCGCCGACGGCAAGATCGTCACCCAGAAACTGAGCGTTAAGATCGAACGGAAATTGCGGACCTTTGTAACCGCATCTTTTGCGCAAAGAAAGCATGAGTTTTTCAGGAAAGAACGGAGCCATGCCGTGTCATTCGACGTCGTCATGAAGATGAAGGCGGGCCAGTACAGCGTAAGCGCCGAACCTCCGTCGAAAGATTCCCTGGGAAGCGACGGCTGGGCCGCGAAGAGCGTGACGAAGATCGGCCGGCTCGCTCGGGATCCCGAGCCCCGCTGGCTGGGCCTGGGCGCCGCCAAATGCCGGGCCGAGCTTTCGACGAGAATGCTGCCCAACACCGATGGTCCGCCTGCAGAAAAAATCCTTGTGCCTGGGAAAGCCTTCCCCAAAAAACTACCGGGATGACGCCGTCGAGGTCATTCGGGACGGATCGCAATGCAAACGGAGACCCCACCCCATGAAGCACATCATCATCGCATGTTGCCTTGCCGTTCTTGCGGCCACGCCGGCGTTTACTCAAACCAAGAAAGCCCCGCCCAAGAAGCTCAACGTCAACCCGCCGCATATCTCGACCGACAAAACGGTCAAGTACGATTACGACATCGTCTACGTCCGCGCACCGCGCCACGGCGACGACAAACGCGGCAAATGGGCCGAGTTCTCCGATCCGACCCGCATGGAGCCCGGCGCCGATCTCATGCTCCTCCACCCCGACGGCAGCGAGGAATTATTGGTCTCCGGCAAAGACGGCAGCGTCATGGACCCCTATGTCTCCTTCGACGCCCAGTGGGTCTACTTCGCCAAGTTCATCAACGCCAAGCACACCGGCAGCGATATCCACAAGATTCACGTCAAGTCGAAGAAGATCGTCAAGCTGACCGATCAGACCTTCACGCCCAACCTCGGCGCCGCCCCGTGGTCGAAGGATTTTCGCACCCCCGAGAAGGGCAAGACGTCGCTGCAATACGGCGTCTACAACCTCGGCCCCTGTCCCGCGCCCGGCGGCAAGGTCGTGTTCACGTCGAACCGCAACGCCTACGTCCCGCCGCGCGGCTACCCGAAATCCACGATGCAGCTTTTCGTCATGGATGATCCTGTCGTAGGTCAGGCTTTCCAGCCTGACGGCTCGAAAAGTCAGGCTGGAAAGCCTGACCTACGGGGAGCCGGGATCAACGTCGAACAAATCGGCTATCTAAATATCGCTTGCGCGTTGCATCCGGTTATCCTGACCGACGGGCGTGTCACCTTCAGTACCCTCGAATCGCAAGGTTCTCACAACAGCATCCTGTGGGGCATCTGGAGCATCCATCCGGACGGCACCAACTGGGAGCCGGTCGTCAGCGCCTACTGGACCGGCGGGGCGCCTCCCGCGTTTCATTTCCAGTCGCAGCTCTCCGACAAGAGCATCGTCGTCGAGCAATACTACAACCTCAACAACAGCGGCTTCGGCACCTTCCTCAAGATGCCGCTGCGGCCCCCCGAAGGCGTCCCCGGCTTCGGCCCCGGCGACCTGCGCGACCCGCGCAACAAGGCCCAGCGCTACGGCGGCGGCCATCAGTTCCACATGCCGTTCACGACGACGGGCCTCCAGGTGCTGACGAAATTCGCTTACGGCGAAGACGGCCCGGCTCCTTCGTCGATCCCCGGCGAGCAGGTCAAGTCGAAACAGCACGGCGGCGAAACCTATCCGCACGCCCTCGGCAAGGTCACGCATCCTTGTGGCGCTCCCGACAATCACCTGCTCACCGTCTGGACGCCGGGGCCCGCCAACCATCAGTACAACTATTACCCCTTCATCGACAGCGGCATCTACCTCATCAAGGACGGCCAGCCGATCGACGAGCCAGGCCAGATGCTGCTCATCAAGAATGATCCCAAGTACAACGAGCAATGGCCGCGCGCTTTGGTGCCCTACAAGCGCATCTACGGCATCGACGAGCCGAAGCGGCTGATCCACAAGAACGACGGCAAGGCGTCGCCGCATCTTCCGGAAGGCACGCCGTTCGGCCTCGTCGGCACGTCGAGCATGTACAAGCGCGAAAGCGCGCCGGGCGGCTACGTCCCCAAGGGGAGCGTGACTTCCGTCGCGCCCGATCCGAAACGGCTGACCATGAACTGGTCGCTGCAAGGCGCCGACGCCGGCATCTACGACAACAGCGAAATCCACGCCATAAGAATCGTCGCCCAGGAGCCGCGCACCGACATCAAGGGCATCGGCCACGGCGGGGCCCCGCTCTACGGCAACCACGCGATGGAGCGCCTGCGCATCCTCGGCGAAATCCCGGTGCGTCACTTCTTTACCGGACTCAAACCGGCCGTGCCGGGGCCGAAAGATATTCCGCACGACATCATCCCGATCGGTGCAGACAAACAACCCTTCGATCCCGACATGAATCCTGACACCAGCTTCCTCGCCAAGATCCCTGCCGATCAGTCGTTCACGTTCCAGACGATCGACAAGTACGGCATGCTGCTCAACATGGCCCAGACCTGGCATCAGCTTCGGCCCGGCGAAATCCGCAACAACTGCGGCGGCTGCCATGCCCACAGCCAGCAGCCGACGCCATTCGAGAAGACGATGGCGGCGCGCAAGGATTACAAGATCTTCGACTTGACCAGGGAAACGCCGCTCATTACATCGAAGGCGAAGGATGAATCGAAACGCAAGTGGGACGTCAAGGACGAGACCGGCCTGCGCTACAACAAGGGCCTGCTGAACGTCGAATACTACCGCGACATTCGCCCGATCTTCGAGCGAAGCTGCGTCGCCTGCCATAGCCACAAGCTCGACAAGCCGGCGGGCGGTCTCGTTCTCGACGACGATGCCAAGGCGTCCTACCCGGTGTTCGGCCACGACGCCGGCCCCGATGTGCGCGTGCCGATGACGTATTTCCGCCTCGTCGTCGGGACCGAGCGTTACAAGCCGCGCGAGATCGGCCTGGGCCCCGACATGATGACGCGCTACCTCGCCCGCTTCCAGTCGCGCCGCAGCCTGCTCGTCTGGAAGCTGTTCGGCAAGCGCATGGACGGCCGTTCCAACGACGATTTCCCGAGCCTAGCGATCCGCAACGATCCGAAGTCGCTGCACCTCGCCGGCAAGCCGGTCAAGGGCGTCGATTACAGCGACGACCAAAAGCTGCGCTACTGGATCCGCGACAACGTGCTCGACATCGATTACGAAGGCAGCATCATGCCGCCGCCGGATGCGGTCAAATCGAAGAAGGTCGCCGCGCTGACCGATGAGGATCGCCGCATGATCATCCGCTGGATCGACCTCGGCTGTCCGATCGATCTGGACGATGCGAGCCGGGAGCGTAAGCAACCGGAGTTCGGTTACGGCTGGCACGGCGACGACCAGCGCCCGACCTTGACGCTGACCTATCCCGAGCCGGGCAAGAATGTCAAGGTTAGCCGGATTCTCATCGGTATGCAGGACACTTATAGCGGGCTCGACATGGGCCGCTTCGAGGTGACGGCCAACTTCGATGTGGCGGGCCTGCCATCGGGCAAGAACCTCGCCTCGAAGTTCCGCGCGAAATCGCAGGGCGTCTGGGAGCTGGTCCTTGACGCACCCATCACGAAGATGGAGCGCGGCCGGATCGTGGTATCGGTGCGCGACGTCCAGGGCAACCAGAGCCGCATCGAGCGTACCTTTACCGTGGGGTCGAATTGACTTCGCCGCCGAAAAACGCAAAGGCGCAATAGTCTCCTGTCGGCTTTTTGCGCCTTTTGCGTTTTCTCGCGGCAACTCGTCTCACACCCGCGGCTCGTAGCCCTTGGCGTACTCCCGGCTCCAGAACGCGGCGGCCTCCTTGTCGTTCTGGATCGTGCCGTCGCGCCCACCGCAACGCAGCGCCCGGCCTGTGCGATGAGCGATGTTGCCCAGGTGGCACAACAGCGTGCTCTTGTGGGCCTCCTCGATCTCGCTGTTGAGCCGAGTGTTGCTGCGGATTGCGGCGAGCAGGTTGGCAAAGTGCGGGTTGTCGCCGCCCGTCACCTTCTCGGTACGGATGCGCGGCTGCTCCTTGCGCGTCTGGGCGAACAGCGTGACCACGTAGCTGCTGTCCGACAACGCCAGCGTGCCCAGCTCGCCGTGGAAGAGTGCGTGATACGGCCGGCCCGGCTGCTCGCTGCACGACAGGCCTTCCCAGGTGATCTGCTTGCGGCCGTCGAACTCGTAGCTGACCAGGTGCGTATCGGGCGTCTGCTGATCGTCGTCGAAGCGATAGCGGCCGCCGGTCGAGGTGACGCGGACCGGGAAATCGACGCCGAGGCCCCAGCGGCACAGGTCGATGATGTGGATGCCGTTATTGCCGAGTTCGCCGTTGCCCCAGTGCCAGAACCAGTGCCAGTTGTAATGGAGGTAGTTGGACTGGAACGCCCGGCGCGGCGCGGGCCCCTGCCAGAGTTCGTAATCGAGCCCCTTGGGAACGTCGACCGCCTTGCCTCGCCCGATCGACGGCCGGCGATTGTTGTACCACGATTGCGCCAGGTACGGCCGGCCGATCACGCCCTTGCGCAGCTCCTCCATGGCCGCGATGACGCCGGTGTAGCTGCGGCGCTGGTTGCCCATCTGCACCTTCTTCTGATGCTTGCGCGCCGCCTGCACCAAGATCTCGCCCTCGCGCGGATTGTAGCTGCACGGCTTCTCGACATAGACATGCTTGCCGGCCGCACACGCCGCGATCGCCGCGGGAGCATGCCAGTGATTGCAGGTGGCGACGACGAGGATATCGACGGATTTCTCGTCGAGGATGCGGCGATAATCGGTGACGACGCGCGGGGCCGCCTTGCCCGACGCCTTCGCGACAACCCCCGCCGCCGCATCGGCTCGGCCGCGATCGACGTCGCAAACAAAGGTGACATCGGTGTTCGGCATCCGCTGAAACGCCCCGGCGAGCCCGGTCCCGCGCCCGCCGGTGCCCATGACGCCGACACGCAGGCGCTCGTTGGCCCCCTGGACGACAGCAGCGGTAGCCGCGTCCGCGACGATGAGAGTGCCGGCAGCCGCGCCGGCTCCGAGGAAGGTGCGACGATCGAGTGTCATGGGTATCTCCTTTCGGGGATGGGCGGAGCGAGTGAGATTATCTTATGCGGGATCCACCGAACGGCGCATCCCTCGTTCCCGAACTCCGAACCAGACGCCCGACGCCGGATTCACTTGACTGCCCTTGCACGCGGAGTCACAATGTGAGTATGAAGACGATCGAACATGCCTGGATTCCGGCCGAATTGATGGCCGAGCTTCAGAAGGCCGCTGAGGATGCTGCCAAGGGAGTTCGCGATCCCGAAGAACGCAAGAAAGCGCGCGCGGAAATGGACCGCATCCGTGAAGGTATTCGCGCCCGCCACGGCATTCTTGATATCGGCGTTCCGGCTATTCGCGAGCTTCGCGACTCATGAATTACGTTCTGGACTCCTCTGTCGCTTTCAAGTGGCTCGTTCCGGAAGCGGACACGCCCAAGGCGCTTCGTCTGCTCGACGATTTCGACAACGGAATTCACGACTTGATCGCCCCGGACATCTTTCCTGTCGAAGTAGTGCACGCCCTGACGCGAGCGGAGCGGCAAAGGCCGAATTACTCGCGCAGAAGGCGCTGCTCTCCTTGCAGATTTCTTCAAGCACCTGCCGCCGCTTCATCCCTACCTGCAGCTGTTGCCGCGAGCGTACGAAATCTCCTCCCAGATGCTGACTGGCGTTTACGATTGTCTTTACGTCGCCTTGGCAGAGCGCGAGAATCGCGAACTGGTGACGGCGGATGACAAGATGATCAAGAAACTACAGGGCACGTTTCCATTCATCGTTGCGTTGTCGTCATTTCCATGATTTCTGAGACCGAGCCGGCGCCGAGGAACGTGCGACGATCGAGAGTCATGGTCGTATCTTCTGTCGGAAAGCGAGGCGGGAGACATGGCAGAAAAATGGAGGGGGAAAAATAGGACCTGCGAGAGGATTCGCCAATTCGGTTCTATCAGCGCAATTATTTTTCTGTCTCCCCATTTTTCTGCCATGAATTTGCGATAATGACATGTGCCGTCGATTTGCCGTCCTGAACCCAAGGCCCAGCCCATGACCGAAACTCTCTTCCTCTCCACCGTGACCAAGGAGTTCGGCCCCTTTCGCGCTCGGTTGGCGCGATTCCTTCAGCGCACCAAGAAGGTGCATGTCCGCCACCAGGATGATTTCTTCCATCACGGCGTGCCGACGCTGCACATGCTGGAGGAGGAAATCATCAAATCGACGTTCGTCGTGCACATCATCGGCGCGGAGCCCGGTTGGGCGCCGCCGATCGATCAGGTCGAGGGTTTCCTCAAACGGCACGACACCTTCGAGAAAAAATATCCGGACATCGCCAAGGTCGCCCGTACTGGCGTCATCTCCGCCACGCAGTGGGAAGCCTGGCTCGCTCTCTTCTTCGGCAAACGTCTGTACGCCTATGAGTCGCCGAAACGTTTGCTCGACGGATCGCCGCAGAAACTGCATTCCGACCGCTTGCATCAGCCACACCAGCATCCGAAGGCGATCGACGACGAGGACCCGCTCTTCGACGAAGTCATCGGCTCGCTGTTCGAACGCGGCTTGTTGACGCAGGCCGAGATCGAACGCAAGATTGCGCCGTCGCGCATTCTCAAGCACGCTCCTGATAAGCTTTTTGGCCGCGAGAAGTGGCTCGACGCTCTCGACGAGGCCTGGCGCGACGACAAGGTCAACGTTTACACGCTGATCGCCTGGGGCGGCGTCGGCAAGACGGCTCTCGTCGCCCACTGGGTCGCCACCCGCTTTCACACGCAGAAATGGCCCGGCGTCGAACGCTATTTCGACTGGTCGTTCTACAGCCAGGGCACCGGCGACTCCCGGCAAACTTCCTCCGACGTCTTCATCCAGGACGCCCTCAAGTTCTTCGACGACCCCGATCCGATCAAGGGCAGCCCCTGGGAACGCGGCCAGCGCCTCGCCGGCCTGATCCAGAAACACCGCACTCTGCTGGTCCTCGACGGCATCGAGCCGTTGCAATATCCGCCCAACGATCCGCAGGCCGGCCGCCTCAAGGACCAGGCCCTCGAAGCCCTGATCCAGGGGCTCGCGGCCGACAATCCCGGGCTCTGCATCATCACCTCCCGCGAACATCTGACCAACATCGAAAGCCTCCCCGCCGTCCGCGAGAACAAGCTCGACAAGCTCTTCCAGGAGGCGGCCGTCGCGCTCTTGCGCCACCTGCAACTGGTCGGCAGCGAGGAGGAAATGATCAAGGCCTGGGACGCCGCGGGAGGCCATGCCCTCACCTTGCGTCTGCTCGGCCGACTGATCGCCCGCGCCTATGGCCGGGATATCCGCCGGTGGCGCGAGGTCAAGTTTGAAGAAGCCGACAAGCTCGCCCAGGGCCGATCGGCCGTGAAGGTCATGCGCAAGACCGAGGAATGGCTGCGCTCGGCGGAGACGGCCCAGCATCTCGAGCTGGCCGCGCTGAGGCTCACCGGCCTGTTCGATCGCCCGATGAGCCCCGACAGCTTCCGCGCCCTGTGCGCGGCCCCCGTCATTGCCGGGCTCACGGAGATGCTGGTATCGGCCAGCGCTCCCGAGCTGGAAGCCGCCCTCGATACGCTTGTGGCCAACGATCTGCTGACGCACGGCGGCATCGAAGTCGCCGGCTCCACGGTGCGCCACAGCGACCTGCCGATCGACGCGCACCCGCTGATCCGCGAATACTTCGCCAAGCAGCTGCGCGAGAAGGAGCCCGCCGCGTTCAAGGAAGCGCACTCGCGCCTGTTCGATCACCTGTGCAAGACGACGAAGCCGCACCGGCCCGATGGCATCGACGGCCTGCAACCGCTCTACCAGGCAGTCCTCCACGGCTGCCTCGCCGGTCGCCAGCAGGAAGCGTTTGACGAGGTTTATGTCGAGCGCATCGTGCGCGGCACTGATCAAGCAGTGGGCTTCTACAGCATCAAAAAACTCGGTGCGTTCGGGGCGGATCTGGCAGCGGTGGCGGCGTTCTTCGACGCGCCGTGGCGCCGCGTGTCGCCAAATCTCACCGAATCCGACCAGGCCTGGCTTCTGAACGCCGCCGGGTCTTTCCTCCGTGCCCTCGGCCGCTTGACCGAAGCGCTACAGCCGATGCGTTCGGGGCTGGACATGCGCGTACAGCAACAATCCTGGAAAGGCGCGGCTATCATCGCCGGCAACCTCAGCGAGCTGGAAGTGAACCTGGGCCGATTGACGGACGCCGTGACCGACGGCCGCCAGGCGATCATCTACGCTGACCAGAGCGGTGACTCATTGGAAAAACTAAAGGTTCTCACCAAGGCGGCGGATGCATTGACCGAATCTGGTAAGCGCGACGAAGCCGGTCCGTTGTTTTCAAAGGCGGAAGGGATGTGGGCTAAAGCGTTTCCACGATTTCCAGGGATGGGTTCAACATTTGGTTACCGTTATTGCGATTGGCTGCTTAACCCGCCCGAAAGGATCGCCTGGCAGATCGTTTCTATTTGCGCGCTAGGCACCACTAACAAACCGTCGCCCGATGCTGACCTAGAGCACGTGTGTAATGAGGTGGAACGCCGTGCAAATAGCTCTCTAGAATGGGCATCAGACTTGCTATCAACGTGTCTCGATCGACTCACACTCGCACGCATTGGATTAATACGGGTGATAACGACGAACCCGCTTCCGCAGCCGGCGTTCGACCTGCCGCACGTGGCCGCTGCCGTCAACGGTTTCCGCAATGCGGGACAGATGGACCAGCTTCCCAAAGGCCTGCTCACCGCCGCGCTGTATCATTTCGTCCGCGGCGAACATGCTGCCGCCCGCGCAAACCTCAACGAAGCGCTGCAGATCGCGGAGCGCGGGCCGATGCCGTTGTATCTGGCGGATGTGGCGCTGCATCGGGCACGCATGTTTCGCGACAAGACCGAACTCGCCAAGGCGGCCAAGCTCATCCGCGACCTCGGCTACGGCCGACGTGACGGCGAACTCACCGACGCCGAAGAAGCCGCGAGGTCGTGGTGATGTTCAGCCGGCCGGCGCCGTGGCCGCGGTCGGTAGTGTCCTGCGTTCAAGCTTCCGTGGCAGGGCTCGCGGGAGCACCCGCCGGACCGGCATCGGTGTTGGCAGGCAGAGAGCCGGCATCGGCGTGGACGCGGACGCGGGATTCCTCGTCGCCTTCGAGGACGATGTGTTGCCAGGGGTAGTCTGGTGGAAATGTGATCGTCATGTTCGCGGGTTCGTTTTCCATCGTTACACCTTTGCCTGGACGGAGATTCGGCGATCCGTGATCGGCTTTCCGTCAAAGGACAGCACGTACAAATACTCACCAGGTTCGGCGAACACGAGTTCCTTCACACGAATCTCAATCGTGGACGCCATGAGCGGATCGTCCGGAAACCTGACCCAGCGCCGATTTCGATAAATCCACTCGTCCGGCGTCCGCACCGAACACACAGCGCGTTGCAAGGCGCCTTCGCCGCGGCCGCCGTTCAGCATCGCGAACACCGTGTGGTCCCCGACCTTGTCGGGAAATCGAGGCAACGTCAGCTTCGCATGAAGCCCGACCAGCGAAACTTCCCGTTTCGACGGATTCACATCCAGGCGTTTGGCCAGGATCAATCCGATGATATTGGGCATGACCGTCGCCATGACATTTCCATCTTCTGAATCGATACCTGGATGCTACCTGCTTGACGTTCATGCGTCAACGCTACTCGTACTCGTAAACGTCATGGTCCGCGTGAGGTCCGCGATCTCACGGCCGATCCGTCGACAGCTTCAGCTTCGGCTGCGGCCGGGCCTTCCATGCCGTCACGTCCGCTTGCAGCACCTCGAGCGCTTTCGTCAACTGCGCGTCACGGCCCTGCGGCAACTGGCTTGGCTGCAGCCACAAGACGTGGTGCGGTTCGGCGCCGTGCTTTTCCATGTCTTCGCCGTCGTTGATCGTGAACCAGCCGCGCGTCGGCAGACGCAGAGTGCCCACGTCCATGATCGACGCGGCGCCGGTGCTGACGACGGCGCCGGCCGTCGGGACGCCGACAACCTGGCCGCGCTTCAGCGTCTTGATGGCGTGGCTGAAGATCTCGGCGTTGGAGCCGCTGTTCTGGTTGCACAGGACGACGATCGGCTTGTGCCAGGAGATGTAGACCTTGCGATCGAGCGGGTAGCCCGGGCCGCCGCCGCGCGGGACGGTGATGGCGTGGTTGGGCTGGGTGAGGGCGGTGAGCAGGTGATCGGTGATCGAGCCGCCGGGGTTTTCGCGGACGTCGATGACCAGGCCGTCCATGCCTGCCCCTTGCGAGACGAGTTCCTCCTCGAACTTGCGGAAGTTCGGCATCGACATCGCGCTGATGTGCAGGTAGCCGAACTTCCCCTTTGAGCCATCGGCGACCAGCCTGCGATTGTGATGGAGCCAGTGATCGTACAGCAACGCCTGGGCCGCGGGATACGAGGTCGGCCGCAGCGCCACCTCGCGTTTCTTGCCGTCCTTGCCTTGCACGTCGAGCACGACCTCGCGGTCGCTGGGGCCGTTGAGAGCGAGCGTCAGATCCATCGTGCCATCGACCTCGACGCCGTCGATCTTGTGAATGACATCACCCACCGTCAGGCGGCTGCGTTTCTTGTCCGCGGGGCTCCCCGGCAGGACATCGCGCACCTTCAGGCCCGGGCCGGCATGGCGGTGGTCGAAGCGCACGCCCAGATGTGCGGTGGTGTCGCGCGGGCCGGTCGGCTTGACTTCGCCGGGATTCATCGTGAAGCCGAGGTGGGAGCCATTGAGTTCGCCGAGCATCATCTGGACGACGACCTGGAGCGATTCGTTGTCGGGCGATTTGGCGGCCATGTCGCGGTATTTGCTGCGGACCTTGTCCCAGTCGTTGTTGCCGAGCTTGCCGTCGTACCAGTGATCGCGCATGGTGATCCAGCACGAATCGAAGACGGCGGCATTGCGGCCCGGCAGATCGACAAGCTGCCGGACGGAGAACGTGTACCCGCCGCCGCCCGTGGCAAGAGCGCCGCCGGTCGCGGGGAGCTTGCCCTTGCCGCCGAAGCCATTCTTTGGCGCCGTCGGCGCCGGCATCGGGTCGGCGGGCGCGGCGGACGCGATGCCAGGCGTGCTGGTTGGGACGCCGTTGACGAGCCAGAGGATCTGGTTGCCCTTCTTGAGCCAGGTTGGGTTCGAGCCGACCGTCGGCGTCAAGAGCTTGGGCGTCAACGCGTCGCCGATGTCGATCGTGTAGGTTCCCGGCTTGGCTTCAAACGTGCCGGTGAAGGCGAGCTTTTTCGAATCGGGCGACCAGAACAGCGTGTTCGCCGAACCTTCGCCGAGGTTGACGCGCTTGACGCGTTCGTGCAAGCGGTTGAAGTCGATGACGACGCCGGTCGACTTCTCCAGCATCGTGGGATCGAGGTCGTCGGGCTTGGGCCGGCTCTTCATCTTGTCGAGGGCTTTGTCGAGTTTGCGGTCGCGAGCGGTGATTTCGTCGTCACCAGATTGCAGCGCGACGATGCTGACATTGGCGCCGGGCTCGCCCGAAGCGCGGCGGCCGGCGAAGGCGATCATCTTGCCGTCGGGCGACCAGACCGGAGCGTAATCGGCATAGGGATGGCGCGACACGTTGAACGGCTTGCCCGTGCCGTCGGCCCGGACGATCCAGATGTCGTGGTTGAAATCTTCATCCTGCTTCGAGAGAACGATCCACTTGCCGTCAGGCGACCAATCGAAATCGCCAATGCTCCAATCGTAGAGGACGACGTTGATTTCACCGTTGGCAAAATCAAGGTAGTAAAGGCCCTTGACCCCGCGCACGAAGGCCAGCTTCTTCCCGTCCGGGCTGAGCTTGAGCTTGGTGGGACGCTCCTGAAAGCCCAGCTGAATGACGACTTCGAACTCGCGGTTCTGCCACCAGAACTGCTTCGGGTTCTTGCGCGTCACCTTGGAGATTTCGAAATGGCTGCCGATGCTGCTGACCACGTAGATCGTCTGGCCATCGGCGCTGAAGATGGGGCTCGATTCCTCGGAAGGCGTCCGGGTGACTTGTCTCGGCTCGCGCAGCTCGGTGTCCATGACCCACAGGTCGCCGCCGGCGATGAAGGCGATCTCCAGGCCGTCGGGCGCGAACGCCGCCGCCGTCGCCGTGTTGAGCACGCGGTACTCCGACTTCTTGACGGCGCGATCAACGTTGTGATAGATGTCGAGCTTCTTGACCTGCTTGGTCTTCAGGTCGAGGCCGTAGAGATCGAAGAGGTGGCGAAAGACGATGCGCGAGCCGTCGCGGGCGATCGTCGGGAAGACGACGGAGTCCTCCTTGAACGAGGTCAGCACCGCCCCTGAGAGGCCTTCGAAGTGGTAGGCGCGGATCTTCGAGCCCTTGGCGTGCTCCTCGACGTAGTAGAAGCCCTTGCCGTCGGGCATCCACATCGGCCAGCGGCAGCCGAACTTGTCGTGCAGCAGCTCATGAAACGTCTTGGCTTCGAAGTCGTAGAGCCAAACTTGAGCGGCGCCTGCGCCGGTGTAGCCCTTGCGCCACCAGGCGCCGCCTTCGCGGGTGAAGAGGAGCTTCTTGCCGTCGGGGGAGAGCGTGCCGTCGCTGCCGTAGTCGTCGAAGAGGAGCTGCTCGGCGGATCGTTCCTTGCTCTTGATGGTGAAGAAGCGTTCGCCGTGGCGCCAGAAGTGGTCGCGCGTGGCCTTGATGAGCAGGCCGTTGCCGTCGGCGGACCATTCCTGCACCGTCGTGCCGGCGGTGTGGAAGGTGAGCTGTTTGGGAACGCCGCCGTGGAAAGGAACGGTGTAGACGGCGGGGCTGCCTTCGCGATCGCTGACGAAGGCGATCGATTTGCCGTCGGGCGCGAACTTGGGCTGCGTATCGCGGGCGGGGTTGGACGTCAGTTGCCTGGCCTCGCCGCCGGTGGATGCGACGATCCAGATATCGCCGTTCCAGTCGAAGGCGAGCCATTGCCCGTCAGCGGACAGCGCGGGATTGTTCGCCAGGCGGATCGGCTCGGCGGTTGCGAGCGTCGGCACCAGCAGGATGCAGAGAAGTGCGCAGCGTTTCATGGCGGCCCTCGAATGGCGAATGGTTTGCAGATTCGGAAGTGTAGGATAGCAGAGGTGAACGAGGGAGCAAGAAAAATGTCGTCAGAGCCTGAAGCGTGAGCGAAGGAGTTGCAGACCTTCGCTCACGCTTCAGGCTCTGAGGTCAGCGCACCGCCTTGATGCGGTTTTCGGCTTTTTCTTTCAAAACCTTGTACTGGGTGGTATCGACGATCACCTGGAGCTGCTTCATGATGTCCTGACGCTGGCCGTAGCGCGTGGGGCCGATGTTGGCGAGCGCATCGGTCGCCATGGTTCGGCCGTCGCCAAACCCGACGTCCGTCACCTTGCCCTTGGCCCCGACGATCTCCACGCCTCCACTGCCCGCGATCGTGTCGGTGCCCCGATAAATCTTGATTTCCTTGTCGTGCAGGAATTCGAGCAGCAGATCGAGCGCGTGATCCGGGGCGTCGGCCTTCCAGATCATGCCGAGCATGTAGGCGCAGTCGTAACGCAGCATCTTGTTCTGCTGGTTGCGCGGCTCCTTCATGATCTTGCTGAACGTCTCCTTGGCGCCGGCAAAGCTGGTCAGATTGTCTTCGTGAACGCGCAGCGCCCACATGACGCGCTCGCGGACCGTGGCGTCATGATCGGGATCGCCGAGCACGGCCAGGAGTTTCGGGGCGATGCCGTCGGCAGCCGGCACGCGGCCGATGCGGGCCAGGCACATGGCGCACTCCCGGCGGACCTCGGGACGCTCATTGGCGTTCTGGATTTTCTCGACCAGGATCGGCACGGCAGGCTCGATGTGCTGCACGAACGTCGCCCCGGACTTCGCAGCCTCGGCCCCAATGCCGCCGATCGCGAGGGCGGCATGCTTGCGGACCTCCTCGTCGTCATCGTCACGCAGCAAACGAATCAGCTCCGGCATGGCGCCGACCGCTTCCTTGCCGATGTTGCGGATGGCGAGCACCGTCTGGCGGCGCACCTGGGGATCGGCATCGCGGTCCTTGGCCGCCTCCAGCAGCACCGGCAGGGCCGGCACTGCCTTGTCGCCGCCGATGTTGCTCATGGCGATGGCGGCGTTGCGGCGGTTCTCGATGTCCTTGTCCTGCATCGCTTCCTGCAGCGGCGCGATGGCGTCCTTGTCCTTGTTGTTCAATACCCGCACCAGCACGTTCAGTGCGGCACGCCGGACCTCCGAGTTGTTGTCCCGGCACAACTGCAACAGCTCCGTCTTCAGCTCGGCTACCTTCTCGCCGTCGCTCACCCGGCGCAAAGCGGCGGCGGCGTCGCGCTTGACCAGCTAGTCCTCGTCGCGCAGCGCCTTGCGAAACATCGGCACGCCGTCGCCGCCGAACTGCCACAGCCCGATCGCGGCATTCTGGCGGACCATCGCGTGCTGATCGCTCAGCGCTTTTTCCAGGGCGGCCCGGGTGGCGTCGGACTTCTTGGCGAGCGAACTCAGGCCCAAAGCCCCGCTGCGGCGCAGGTACGGATCGTTGTCGGCCACGGCGTTCAGGAAGATGTTTTCCAGGTCGCTGCTGCCCCCGTCTTTGCCGAGGCAGATTTCCGGATAGGCGTTGGCGAGCTTGGTGGCGTTGTCGAGGTCGCGCACGTTCGGCGAAGTGTACAGCGTGAAGAAGTCCTTGACCTCGCCGCAAATCTGGGCCAACGAATAGACGATGGTGTCCTTGACCTTCGGATCTTTTTCGGCGGCAAAGGCGTTCCGGAGATCGGCGATCTGCGGGCCGACGCGCCGGCCGGCCTTGCCCAGCGCGAAGGCGGCATTGCGG
Organism: Planctomycetota bacterium; assembly: GCA_016200155.1. GTDB lineage: Bacteria > Planctomycetota > Planctomycetia > Gemmatales > Gemmataceae > SIAQ01. The sequence goes on from JACQFG010000365.1 coordinate 16,281, forward strand.
CGCACCTTCGCATCCTTGTCCTTGAGCAGCGACGCCCACTCCACGGTCGACTTGCCCAGGAATTGATCCTGCGCGTCGAGCGCGGAAATGCCGCAAAGCAACGCACAAATCGCCAGAGCGCTGGATCGGAGCATGGATACCTCGAATCAGAATTGCAGATTTGAGATTGCAGATTGCAGATTTGAAATCTGCAATCTCAAATCTGCAATCTGCAATTCCCCAGTTAGTTCTTGTCCTTTTCCTTCTTCTTGCCGTCGAGCTGGCGCTGCCGGAGTCCCTTGGCGGCATCGTCGGCGGCTTCCTTGACCGTTACCGGAGTGGCCGCATTCTTGGCCAGACTTTCGAGGTCAGGAATGGCCTCGAAGGCGTTCATGTATTCCAGCGTGACGATGGCGGCTTCCGCGACGTCGGTGTCCTTGTCGTGGATCATGTCCACCACCGGCTTCAGGCAGAACGGCTTCGACGTCGTGCCGGCCATCTGGATCAACTCCAGGGCCTGAATGCGGATGGGCGGTTCCTTGTCTTTGAGTTTCTCGAGGATCGGGTCGAAGTGGTGCATGTTGACGAGGGCCACCCAGGCCGAGCCGATCAGGGGAGCCATTTCCTTTTCTTTGACCGGGTCGATCTTGGTGATGGCGAGCACGTCGTCGAGGGCAAACTTCTTGCTCTTGACGCCACCGCTGGCGATCACGGTCAGGGCTTGCATCTTGACGGTGATTTGCTTGCTTTCGCGCAACAACTTGGTGATCGGATCCATGTGCGCCTTGTTGATATCCGTGAGCGTCATGATCGTTGCATGGGTCCAAATCTTGAGGATGTCGTCCTTCTCCCATAGGAGATGGCCATTGAGCGCCTTGACTGCCAGCGGCCGTTCCTTGTCCTCGATGTCTTTTTCGAAGTTCATGATGGCCCGCAGGACGGTCAGGCGCACGTGGATCGACGGGTCCTCCAGGACTGCCTTGCTGCGCAGCTCCGGCGGGAATCTCTTCACGAGTTGATTGAGGATGGTGAGTTTCTCGACGGCGGTTTGGCGCACATAGTACGATGTCTCCAGGGGAGCATTGTCGATCTTGCTGCGTAAGAGAGGTTTTCGGAACGCTTTGAGAGCGATTTCGTTGGGACCGGAGCCCTTGCCGTCGGGCATGGCGAGCCAGAACAGGCATTCCATCGCTTCCTTGCGAACCTCCCAGGTGATGCGCTCTTCGGTGAGCTTGATAACGTCTTCGATGTTGTCGAGAGCCGCGTAACCGATCAGCGGCAGCCCCTGCATCGTGCGGATCTTCATGATGACTTGCGGATCATTCAAGAACTGCTTGTAGAGTGCGACCACCTTCTTGTGCAGGTCGGGATCGGGCGTTTTCTTGATCATGGGCAACATTTTGTAGATCGTGCTGATGGCCATGATGCCGTTGACGCGCACGCTGAGATCGACGCTTATTACCTTGGGATGGCGACTCAAATCGGCGACGATGATAGGCATCACCTCGAGACCCTTGGTTGGCCCAAAGAGGGTGATGTGTTTGTAAAACGCTTCGCGCTTGCCGGGGTCGGTAGATTTCGCGTCTGCCATCCACTCCTTGAAGCTCTTGCCGTCGACGAATTCCGGCTCCTTGAACTCGAAGGCTTTGGGATCCTTCGGGGACTCCTTGGGCGCGACCTTGGGTTCCTTGTCCTTGTCCTTGTCTTTCTTCTTGGGATCCTTCACCGCGATCGTGGGGAGGTCCTTCGGCGTGAATTCCGTTGTCGGCATCGGCGGATCGAGTTGCTTGGCGATGACGTCCTTGCCCGTGCCTTCCGGTGGGTTGGGGTCCTTGATTCCCTTGTCCGGGGTCACGGGCTGCTTGACGTCGTCTTGCTTCTGCTCGGGTTGCTTGACATCCGGCTGCTTGACAACCGGGTCCTTGGTGTTCGGGGCCTTCGCGATGGGACTGGTCTTGGCGTCCTTGTCGACCTTGGCATCCGGAGAGGGGGCTGGCGGGTTTTTCGTGCAGCCCAGCGTGCCGACGATGCCGACACAAAAAACGACCAGTATCGAGAGCCGCAACCTCGTGAGCCAAGTGCGCATGATCAACCTCGTGGAAAACAGGACTTCCCCTGCTTACTAGGGTATCACGATGCGGCGGTGTGTGGCAACTATATTTCGCCGTGGGGACAAGCG
>JACQFG010000366.1 GCA_016200155.1 Planctomycetota bacterium
CCTTTCGCCTCCCACCTGGGCCCTGCTGCAGCGCCAGCTTCTCGACGCCAACGCCAAGGCTTGCCGCGAGTTTTACGCCAAATACTTCGACGAGCGCGGCTGGCTGCTCTGCGTCGAACGTTGGGGCGGCGATGATGGGCCGGACGATGCCATCGAGAACTGCACCGATTGGCCCATACTCCACGCGCTCGGCGGGCACGACGATGTCCTCAAGCTCTACAAGAAAGCATGGGAAGGCCATCTTCGACAATACACCCTGGCGAAGACCAAGGACGTGCCGTTTGCCCGCGATGGCATGTATTACAAGGAGTTCCCGGTCATGTTCGATTGGCTGCACAACGGCGAAGGTTTGGCCGTGTTCAATTTGCAGGGGCTTTCCGATCCTTACGATCGCAAGTTTCAGCAGCGCGTTCGGCGTTACGCGGGGTTCTACATGAACGAGGATCCCGACGCGCCGAACTACGACGCCAAGCACAAGATCATCAAGAGCATGTTCAACGGCTCGCGCGGGCCGCTCCTGCGCAAGGCGACCGCGCTTGACTGGGCCGGCGATCCGTTCGAAGTCGGCAATCGCTTCAAACTCGGGCACGGTGAACGTACTTATCAGGAATGTCTCGATCACTTCAAGGACTACAACGACATCGTCGGCGATCATCCGTCCAACCTCATGACGACCGTGCTGGCGACGAATGCGTTCATGCTGGAGCGCGAGACCAAGTACAAGGCATGGACGCTCGAATATGTCGACGCCTGGCTGCAGCGCATCAAGGACAACGCCGGCATAATTCCGACCAATATCGGGCTCGACGGCAAGATCGGCTCGGCGGCGGGCGGCAAATGGTACGGCGGCTGCTACGGCTGGGGCTTCTCCGTCATCGTCCCGCAGACCGGGAAACTGGCCCATCGCAACACCTCCTTCCTCGGGCTCAACGGCTTCCTCAACGCCTATCTTCTCACCGGCGACGACAAGTATCTCGACGGCTGGCGCAGGCAAATCGACCACGTCAACGCCGGCAAGAAGGTCATCGACGGTCATACGCAGTACCCCCACATGTTCGGCGACAAGGGCTGGTACGATTTCAAGCCAGCCGCCTATCAGATCGGCGCCCTGGAGATTTACTGGCTGTCCCAGAAGGGCGATGATCGCAAGCGGATTGTCGCCAATGCCTGGCTCGATTATCTCGAAGGCAAAAACGCCGCCTACGCCGAGCGGACGTTGCGCGGCGACCTGGAGAACATTCGCAAGCGCGTCGACGGCATGCGCAAGGACACGACGACGCCCGACACGCGCCTGGCGGACGATCCGTTGCCGTTCAACCCCGCAAGCGTCGATTCGCTGATCGAATTGGCGCTGGGCGGGCTGCCGCCGAAGAATCGCGGCAAGCTGCTGTTCTGCCAGTTGCGCTATTTCGATCCGGTGAAGCGTCGGGCCGGGTTGCCGGAAGGCGTCGCGGCGTTGATCGACAAGGTCACGCCGGACGGCGTCGAGGTCACGCTGGTCAACACGAACGCTGTCGATGGCCGAACCGTGACCGTACAAGCCGGCGGCTACGCGGAGCACCAGTTCATCGAAGTGTCGGTGAACGGCAAGACGACGGCGCTCAACGGCACCCATCTGACCGTCCGGCTCGAGCCTGGCTGCGGCAGCCGGCTCGTGCTCAAGATGCGGCGCCACGTCAACGCCCCGACGCTGGCGCTGCCTTGGGGCGGCTGAGGATTGCGAACGGCGTCGCAATCGCGTAAACTACGCGTACCGACCGAGAAACATCGTTCTGCAGGTGACTCATGGTTGTCCATGCAAGTGAGCCCCTTCGGCATATGGTTTTCCGAAATATTCGCTGGGATACCTTCGAGAGACTTCTCGACGATATGGGCGAGTCCCATCTGCGCGTGGCCTACGACCACGGAAAGCTCGAATTCATGACAATCTCGTTGGAACATGACAGCTACGGTCGATGGATCGGCGATTTGATCCTTTTTGTCGCCATGGAGATGAAAATCCCGTTGCGCAAGGGGGGCTCTACAACTCTGAAGCAGGCACTCCTCGACGTCGGACTGGAGCCGGATGAATGCTTTTGGTTCAAGCACGAAAAAAGAATGCGCGGCCGAAAGACATGGAACGCGTTGACCGATCCGCCACCCGATCTGGCCGTCGAGATTGACATCACCACGAGCTGGCTGGACCGGTTAGGCATCTACGCTTCGCTTAAGGTCCCGGAAGTTTGGCGTTACGACGGAAAAAAGCTGCGTGTGCTGATCCTGGGCGCCGACGGCGCGTACAAAGAGTGTGAAAAAAGCGCGGTGTTTCCCGCGCTCCCGATGGACCAATTCGTCCGTTTTGTCAGACGCCTCGACGATGGCGAGGAGACGGCGTTGCTCCGGGAATTTACGGCCTGGCTGCGCGACGACGTCCTCGCCAAGCCGAATGGCCGCGGACGCAAGAACGGCAAGAAGCACGCCTGACGCCACCTCCGACACATGCGATGACCCTACTCACCTTTGCCCTTGCGATGCTCGCATACCTTGGCCTTACGGTCGCGGTCGTCTGGGGCGCGTTCCGGCATGTCCCTGGCTACCTGAAAATCACGATCGCGCTCTTGGTCGCGACTCATGTGCTGCTCGTGTGGGGCTGGCGCTATGACGGGCAACTCGCCCAGGCGACGCGCAACGGCTACCTCGGCTTCGGCATCTTTCACGCGGCTCTGGGGTTGCTGCTGGCGGCGCCGATCGTCAACGATCGACTCGGCGCCATCCTGCAGCGCATCGCGTTCGGGATCGTCACGTGCGGCGCGATCGGCGCCGTGTTCCGGTACGACGACGTCGCATGGTACCGCGTTCCCGTCATCGCCTGCGCCGTCGCCGGCAGTCTTGGGCTGCTGGCCGGCTGGCGCAACCATCTCCTTACCAAGAAGAAAAAACTGCTGAGCGACATGGAAGAATCCCGATAATCCTTCATGGCGGTTTTTCCGCGCATGAGGATTGGGAAATCTGGGATGAGTACATCCATCTCGGCAACCTGCGAATCGCCGAAGCAAGCCGCTGCGCCGGTCGAGCGTGCG
>JACQFG010000364.1 GCA_016200155.1 Planctomycetota bacterium
GCTCTGGACGCCATTGGCCAGGGTCAGCACATAAGGCTTCGGCTTGCCCGAGCCCAGCTCGCGTGGCGCCGGTGTCGGCAGGCCTTTTTGCTGGGCGTCCTCCAGCTCCCGGGCGACCGCCGAGTCCGTGTTCTTGGCGCCGCTTTTGATCAGCTTGCGCGCGTCGCCTTCGTCCTCCTTGGCGCCGATGACTGCGATGTCGTCGAAGTTGTTGGCGAGGATGCGGAATTCGAGGGCGCCGACCTTCGAGACCATGTCCTTGATCTGCTGCACGTGCTCGACGCTGACGTCCTTGGAGAGCTGATTCTCCTCCATGTACTTGTTGATCGCCTTGGTGATGTCCTGGATCGGCCGGCCGTAAAGTTCAGTAATGAACTCGCGGACCTGCTTGGCCGTGGGATCCTCGTTGGTGTCGAAAACCTTCTCCAGGTTGTCGCCGACCAGGGGTTCGAGCAGCGCCAGGCCCGCCTGCCCGACCACGGTGCCGCGGCTGAGCACGAAGGTGGTGAGCTGTTCGACGCTGTCGGGATTGATGCGCTCCATGTCCTCCTGGAACGGGGAGAGGAACTTCCAGCGAGCGCGGACGCGGGTCATCGTTTCGTCCCAGGCTTGCTTCTTGTACCAGTTCTTGATCGTCTTCGGGGTGGTCGCAGAATCGCTGTTGGCGAGGGTGGTGATGAGAAAGTCGGAAAATTTATCGAACCGATCGGGGTCGTTGTGCTTGATGGCGTCCAGGTCGTCTTTCAGCTTCTTGTTGGGCGCCCGGCCCTCCCTGTATTTGGTGTTGTCCTTGGGGTCCTTTTCCCCCTTGATGTCGTTGTCGATCTTGGCCCAGTACTTGCGAGCGGAATCCTTGAGGCGGCCCCAGCCTTCCTCGCTGGCGAACAGCTTGGACTTCCAGTTCGACGTGGACTGGATCAACTGAATCTGATCGGCGAGTTCGAGCAGCTTGCCGCGGCCGACGGCAAGTTCGCCCGTGTAATCCTTGACGAACTCCCCGCGCATTTGCTTGAGCAGGTTGTTCCAGGTGGCCTCGGCCTTCTTGGTGCGGTGCGTGCCGCCGGTCGGGAGGATAATCTCGATGCGGCCTTCGCCGCCGGCGGGGCGAATGGTGATGTTGTAAAGATCGTTGGGGTCGATGCGCTTCTTGAGCGATTCGGCGAGGATGTTGATATCGCGGCCGGGATCGCCGAACTTCCCCTCGGAATCCTGGCTTTTGCGGACGTCGATCTCGTAGACGAGGATGGTGCCGCCGACGAGATCGACGCCGAACTTGAACCCGCCCGGATCGCCCTCGTAGTAGCGGACCGTGGCAAACGTGGTGACGACCGCCGCCAGCACGCAGGGGATGACACAGACCAAGATTTTCCAGACAAAGCTTTTCATGGCGTTCCTGTCACCGAAAAGAGACAAACGAAAACGGGCTCGGCCATCATGGCCGGGCCTTCGTTGCGATGTTCCTGCCGTACCAACTGTAGAACCAACTGTAGCCGCAGGCTTTAGCCTGCGGCGTTACGGTCCTGTCGTGGACGAGCGGCCGCAGGCTAAAGCCTGCGGCTACGTGGACGCGAACTCACGCGTTCGGCTTGGCCGTCGTGACCGCGGTCGAGGCGGCGGCGTCTTTTGCGGGTTCGTCCTTTTTCATGATGCGGACGATGGCGCTCTTGAGCACGCGCATGCGGGCGTTGTCGTCGATTTTAAGGGTCACCTGTTCGCCGTTGTCGCTGATGTTGGTCACGATGCCGATGATGCCGGCGGTGGTGACGACCTCGTCGTTCTTCTTGAGGTTGGACATCAGGGCTTCCTGTTCCTTGCGCTGGCGGCGCTGGGCGGGCAGGATGATCAGGAAGATGAACGCCACGACCATGAGCAGAATCGGGAACATCGGGCTCGTGAAGAGCCCGCCAATGCCGCCGTCGGGAGCGGCCTTCTTGGCCTCGTCCTGCGCGAACAGGATCATGGAAGTTAACATGAAACATACCTGCTACGGGCGCCGCTTGCGGCTTAGCGCTCGCCGACGAGCGCCAAAACGCCTGGCGCCTCCAAGCGAGCGCTAAGCCGCAAGCGGCACAAAGAGCCTATCATAGAACTTCTCCCCCCCAGCGGGCAAGCCGATCCTGGCAAAACTGCCCGAAGCGGCGCTCCCCAATCGCCTCGCGCATCTGGGCCATCAACCGATTGTAAAACGCCAGGTTGTGCAGCGACAGCAGCGTTGGGCCGAGCATTTCGTCCGCCAGAAACAGGTGGTGCAAATACGCCCGGCTGAACTGCCGGCACGTTGCACAGGGGCAATCGGACTCCAGCGGCCGCGAATCTCGCTTGTGACACGCATTGCGTATCTTCACCTGCCCGGCTTCCGTGAAGGCACACGCATTGCGGCCATTGCGCGTCGGCAGCACGCAGTCGAACATATCGATGCCACGCGCCACGCCGATCACCAGGTCGAGCGGGGCGCCGACGCCCATCAAATAGCGCGGCTTGTCGGAGGGCAGGGCGTCCGCGCTCGGTTCGAGGGCGGCCGCCATCTGCTGCGTCGTCTCGCCGACGCTGAAGCCGCCCAGCGCATAGCCCGGGAAGTCCAGCTTCGTCAGCGCCTCGGCGCAACGAATGCGCGTGGCAACGTCGGTGCCCCCCTGAACGATCGCGAACAACGCCTGATCCGCCCGGCGATGAGCAGCCTTGCAGCGTTCCGCCCAGTGAATCGTCCGCTGCACGGCGACCTCACGATACTCCGGCGGCGTATCGGCGGGCGGACATTCGTCCAGGCACATGGCGATATCAGAGCCGAGGTTTTCCTGGATGCGGACCGCTTTCTCGGGCGTCAACTCGAGCAGGGCGCCGTCGATATGCGAGCGGAAGACGGCGGCGTGGTCGTCGATCTTGAGATTGGCGGCAAGGCTGTAGACCTGATAGCCGCCGCTGTCGGTGAGGATGGGACGCTGCCAGTTCATGAAAGTGTGGAGGCCGCCGAGTTCGGCGATCAACTCATCGCCGGGCCGCAGGGCGAGGTGATAGGTGTTGCCGAGCACGATCTGCACGCCGGCGTCGAGGAGTTGTGTCGGCGTGAGGGCCTTGACCGTGGCCTGCGTGCCGACCGCCATGAAGACGGGGGTTTCGGCGGTGCCGTGAGCAGTGTGCAATCGGCCCAGGCGGGCTTTACCGTCGGTTTGCAGGAGTTCGAAGCGAAAGGCCATGCGGGCATTGTATTACGGTCGTCCAAGCCCCACCATGAGCGCAGCGATTGGTGGGGTCATCCGGGCCTCAACCCCACCAATCGCTGCGCTCATGGTGGGACTTGGCCTGGACGTCAATTGCGGCGCAAATTCGTGCGGATGATCTCCACCGCGAACTGGGCACTGTGGCGGACATCGCGATCGTTGTCGGCCTGGGCAGCGAAAATCAAGGCGTTCAGGCTCCGGTGCTCGGCGATCAGGCCGAGCGCGCGGGCGCCACCTTCGCGGGCCACCGGATCCCGAAGCTGACGCATCCGCGGGCCTGGGAAGTCTGGGCAAACAGGGAGATGGCAGCCAGGGCCAGAGCGCCGATCAGCAGCTGAGTTCGTTTCATCAAATCGCTCCTTCTCAAAAAAAAATGCCTCGCGGCCAACATTCGGACTTATGCCGATTCGCCTCGGCCGGTCACGGGCAGAACCTTTGATGTCTCAATGAGATGGAACCATCGTCCGCAATCGCACCGCGCAGTGCGCTCCGCTCCCTCATGGTCGCGTCTCGTTGCGGTGCCTGCGCGGTTCATAATTTGGTTGAACACGTCCGATGCTCACCGGGAGCCTCGCGACTGGTCATCGGTCCACCTATCGAAAGGAGTTGAGCAAGGGTTCGGTGTCAGGGAAGCCGGTTCGACGACCGGGGTTAGGCGTTGTCGATGACCTCCAACCAAGGATGGCTTCCACGTTTGCTGCGTTTGGCTGGTGCGGAGCGAGAACCTTCCGGAATCCGGAAGCAAGAGATTCGCGCTCGGAGAATCCTGTGCCGGCCCGACGTTCGCGCAAGTCCGGGAAAACTTGCGTCCCCCTTTCGATGTCCGCCGCGCCTCACCCCCGGGCTCGGCCGACGTCGGAAGGTTTCTTTCCTCCCCTATCGGCTCATACGCGATCCATCTCGATTAATATCATCGGAAGCCCAGGGATGAGGTACTCCGAATCCCTGGGATCTGGAACCTGCGCGACAATTAACAATCCGTAACTTGACCCCTGTTTCGATAACCTTTAAGATCGAAGGAAGAAGTTGTTGCAACTCGCGGGAGGCCAATTCATGTCGCGCTTGTCATTCGTTGCTGGATCGGTGATTGTCGCCATGCTCTTCGCCGTCGCTGGGCCGTTGGGCGCTCAGGACAAGAAGGACAAGAAAGTCGTGGTCGAGCCGGTCAACATCATCACGGCCGACGGCGTCAAGCTGAAGGGGCACTTTTATCCGAGCGCGGTGAAAAACGCTCCGACCGTCATCATGCTGCACGGAATCGGCGAGAAGAAGAATTCGAAATCCGAAGACTGGAAGAAGCTCGCGGAACAACTGCAGGCCGCCGAAGCGGGCTACGCGGTAATGATGTTCGACTTCCGCGGCCACGGCGACAGCACTACCATCGACGACCCGAAGACGTTCTGGAGCAAGCAGATCAATGCCAACGTCAAGACCAAGGCCAAAGAAGATATCGACGTCAAGGACTACATCAAGCAGAGCAAGGTCTATCTCCCGGTGCTGGTCAACGACATCGCGGCCGTGCGGGCCTGGCTCGATCGCCGCAACGACGATACCAAGGATTGCAATACGTCGCGGCTCATCGTCCTCGGCGCGGACACCGGGGCGACGCTCGGGGCGCTGTGGATCAACTCGGAGTGGTATCGCTACAAATACACGCCGAATCCGATGGCTCCCGCATTGTTCAGCCGAGGCACGTTCGCCAGCAAGCCCGAAGGGGCAGACATCATCGGCGCAGTCTTCTTGACCATCGCGCCGTCGCTCGAGGGCCGCGGCAAGACCGAATCGATGTTGCGGATGGCGTGCAAAGAGAACGGCATGGGCGCCGCATTTTTCTACGGCTCCCAGGACGCCAAGGCGGCAAACCTTGCGAAGAGCCTCGACAAGAACTTGAAGGACAAGAACAGCAAGAAACACGTCTTCATCGGCGCTGTCGAGTTTAACACGGAACTGTCGGGCATGAAGCTGCTGCAGCCGGATCTGAAGGCGGGCGTCTCCGTATTGCAGTATCTCAACGGCCTCGTCGAGGACCGGACCAACGAGCGCGTCACCCGTGATTTCATGGACTCGGGCTTCGTATGGCGCATGTCGCCGGCGCCGCAAGGACCGTTCCACAAGGCCCGCAACGACAAGAGCAGCAAGACGCTGAACTTCGACGATTACTACAAGTTCATTCCGCAGTGACGCATGTGCCGCTTGCTGCGCAGCAAAACATCTGCGACGCCGCAAGCGGCAATCTCACTTCACCAAGCTCTTCCACCCCTTGAACGGATACTCGACCGGCCGGCTCGGCACGTAGTGGTGTACCGTCATCCAGCCGAACTCGCGTTGCTTGGCGTTGGCCGGGTCGGGCTCCGGCAGGGCGACGCCGTCGGCTTCCGCGTAGATCGTGCGGACCACCGGCACACGCTTCTTGGCCGGCGGGACGAGGTCGTAGTCGGTGCCGCGCGTCTGTTGCAGCCAGGTGTTATCGCGAAAGCCGCGCTGCAAGCGGTCGTGGGCGAGGCGGATCAGTTCATCCTTCTTGCCGGCGTCGAGCGTCTTGTCCATCTGGATCGATTCGATCACGCGCTGCGTTTCCGACACGTCGAACACGACCCAGCCGTACGGCGGCAGAAACGCTTCCAGCTTGCAATGCGACGGCGAATTCTTCGGGAACGTGTTGATGCCATAGCTCACGCGCGTCGGATACCCAAGCGCCCGGCCAAACGCGGCGCACAGGCCGTGGTAGTCGCCGCAATGTCCGGCCTTCTGCGTCAACGCATGATCGGAGCTGGCCTTGAGCGACGCATTGCCGTGATCGTACTTGATGTTGTTGTTTACCCATTTCATGATGCTGGCGAGATCGTCGCTTTGATTTTCCCGCTTCGGCTTGATCTCCTTGATGACATCCTTCAAGAGATCGCTGATGACGACGCTCTGATCGGAATTCAGATAAAGGTCGAAGGATTTCGGCCAGTTCTCGATCTTGACGACCTTGGCGGGATCGATGTGCCAGCGCATCTCGTGGATCGTCGCCTTGAATTTGTGGCGAATGATCTGGGCGCCCTCCGGATGGTCGAACTCGAAGTACGCGAACTGGTTGCCGTGGACGCTCTCTTTGGCAACTTTCGGAGCGACCTTCATCGGAAATGTGCTGAGTTCGCTGCCTTCGATAGACTGGGCAACATCGGACTGCGGCATCGCCAACCAGACCTTGAGCGTCTTGGTCCGATAGGGGGCAGTGACGACGACGGAGAAATCGATGTCGTAGGTGACGGCGTCGCTCTTCTTGCCCTGCAGCGGCAGCTTCGGATCGAGCTTCTCAGAGCCTGAAGCGTAAGCGAAGGAAACGGCAGCCAAGCAAGCGCCAAGCAGCAACGCGCGGATCATGTCGAACGCCTTTCGTAGGTCAGGCTTTCCAGCCTGACATTCTCACGTGTTCCGTCAGGCTAGAAAGCCTGACTACGAGGGAGCCGGCAGGTGCGGCCGAATCGCGTGAGTGTACAGGCCGCTGCCGGTAATCGCACCGGCGATCGGGGCGAGGATATAGACGGTCAACGCGCCGTTGCCATTCGGCAATGCGTACGGTCCCCAGCCGGCGAGGAATGCGAACAGGCGCGGGCCGACGTCGCGGGCGGGATTGAAGCAAGCCTGCGTCAACGGCGCGATCACCATGATCAGCACGGCGACCGTCAAGCCGATGAACACCGGGGCCAGCCGGCTCAGTGGGGCCGTGAGGTTGCGGTCGTCGACAAGGGCGAACACCATCATAGCAAGGATCAGCGTGCCGAGGAACTCCGCCAGGCATGCCGACCGTTCGCTGACGAGAGCGTTGTGCTTGTCATGAGCCTCCGCGTCATAGTCCCCCGGCCCACCGCCGAACTTGCCGGGATTCGGGAAGAACTCGCCGTAGCACATGGCCGTGATTTCACTGCCCTGCTTGCCGCGGATTACCTGTTTCTGTTCTTCCTTGTCGTAAAGCATCGGTTCGAACATGCCGAACAGCGTTGCCGCCGCCAGGAACGCGCCGGCCAGTTGGGCGGTGATGTAGCCCGGCACGTCGCGCCAGGCAAAGCGACCCCAGACGGCGAAGGCGAGCGTCATGGCCGGGTTGATGTGGGCCCCGCTGACGCCGCCGACACAATAGATCGCCAGCATGATGGCGACGGCCCAGACGAGTGCAACCGATCCGAGTCCGAGATCGCCGGTCAGCACGGCGACGTGGACGGAGCCGCAGCCGAAGAACACGAGGATGAAGGTGCCGAGCACTTCGGCGCCGCAGCGAGCGAGCAAGGATGGCATCGGCGACACGACCTCCTGCAAACATTCTAAAGATCGTTAGATTGATCGGCAACCCGTTGCATTGTCGAACATGGATTCCAGGAGCCGCGCCCGAAGTAAGCGGCAGGGTGCCGAGCAACGCCGCGTACTTCGTGCGCGGCTCCGTGATTCATCACTTTGGGCGGGGCGGGTCGGCGCGCTTTTA
>JACQFG010000368.1 GCA_016200155.1 Planctomycetota bacterium
CTCACGCTTCAGGCTCTGACTGCAAAGGACCTGCACATGGCCTTGGTGCCCCCTCGTTTCCTGCTCCGCGTTGCCCATCCCTGCCGATACGCCAAGACGATGCCGCTGCGCAATGACGCGCGCTTGCTCGAATTGCCCAGCGATCATCGTATCGACAACTTTGCCGCCATCGACGGACTGACGAATTTCGCCGACGTCTGCCTCGCCTGGAACGAGTTCGGCATCGGGCTGCAAGTCGAGGTGCGCGGCAAGCAGCAGCTCCCCGTCGGCAACCCCGATCGGCCGCGCGGCTCCGACGGCGTCACGCTCTGGCTCGACACCCGCGACGCCCGCGCCGGGCATCGCGCCAGCCGCTATTGTCATCAGTTCCACTTCCTCGCCACCGGCGCCGGCGCCGAACACGACGAGCCCGCCCTGGTCCAGGCGAAAATCAATCGTGCCCTGGAGGACGCTCCGATCGCGAGCGCGGGTAATGTGCTGCTGAAGGTGCAAACACGCAAGAGCGGCTATGTGCTCGAAGCGTTCCTGCCCGCGGCCGTCCTCAACGGGTACGACCCCGACGAGCACCGCCGGCTCGGCTTTTTCTATGCCGTCCACGACGACGAACTCGGCGAGCAATTGGTGAGCATGGCCCCGGAGTTCCCGTACTGGGAAGATCCGAGTCTGTGGAGCGTTCTGGAATTGATCTCGTAGCGACAAGCTGCCAGCTTGGCGCTTGAGCGTTACGACCCGGCCCCGCCGTCGGCGGCGGATTCCTTGTTCGCCTGACGCAGCGGCCCGCGGAAGGTAATGCGGCCCTTGTTCAAATCGTAAGGCGAAATCGCCACGGTGACGATGTCGCCGGGAAGAATGCGGATGAAGTGCTTGCGCATCTTGCCCGCGATATGGGCGATGATCTCGTGCCCATTGTCGAGCTTGACGCGGAACTGCGTGTTGGCAAGCGCTTGCGTCACCTTGCCCTGAGCCAGAAAATGTTCTTCTTTGGCCATCGCAAACAATCCTCAAGGACCGAAATCACTTAGTGTTACGCTAATCGATTCCGGTCGGCTTGGCCAGTCCCAAAGGCGAATTTTTCAGAGCCTGAAGCGTGAGCGAAGGAAACGTCATCCTTCGCTCACGCTTCAGGCTCCGACGCATGGCGCCATTCATACGTCGCCGACTGGCCGAAACTCTCCTCGACCTCGACGCGCAGCACCTGCGGCTCATATTTGCACGTCGCGCGCAGATCCGCGCGCAGCCGTTCGCCGATGTAGCGTGCCAAGAGTTCCGCCGTCGTGTTCTCGATCGGCAGCAGCACGCAGTCGTCGCGCGGGAAGACCCATTCGCGGTCCTTGTAGCGCACGCGCACGCTCTTGTTCGACTCTTCCAGCAGGATCACACGGTTCTTCGTCGGCAGCATCATGCGATGGTCGAGTTCGTCGGTGATCAGCTTCGTGCGGTTCTTGAGCATGATGAAGTCGAACACGTAGAAGTTCTCATCCAGGGCGCCTTCGACCTCAACCGCGCAGCGATAATTATGCCCGTGCAGCCGTTCGCACTTGTCGCCTTCGTAGCTGATGAAGTGCCCGGAGCAGAAGACGAGATAGTCCTTGCTGACGCGAACCGAAAATCGCTGCGGCATGGGACGCTCCTGAACCATTGCAGAATGCAGATTGCAGATTTTAGATTGCAGACTTCGTCATTTTAACGATTTCTCAGGCGGCTTGCGCACTTTCCAAATGGATGCGTTGCCTTTCTGTGCCACGCGCGTGGCGCGCGAGGACAACAGGATCTGATGCACTTCGGGCAAATCCCAGCACCACAGGTAATCGTACTTGGCGCAAATCTTGTTCCAGTCGACGTCGGCGTAGGCCGGATATGCCAGCGGGTTGTCATGAAAAGTGAGCGGCTCCTTCAGGTAGCGGATCGGCTGCTGGCCGCGATAGGCCAACAGGTGCGGGACGTAGATGTGCCGATCGATCACGGCGTAGTTGATGGCATGAAATGACGCGAGGCCCAGCTTCTGCTCGTCCGGCTGATCGGAGACGTTGACCATCGGATAGACTTTCGCATTTTCCGGGAACGTGTCGAACAGCGCGGCCTGATCGCGCAGGTCGGTGTCGAAGGATTGCCAGAAGTGCGTAAGTGCGCCGCAGCGAAAGACGGTCAGCATAAGGAACAGGAAAAGCAGCACGACGGCCGCCCTGCGCGGATAGGAAAAGTCGAACGACAGGACGATGAGCGCCGCCGCCGGCGGCAGGAAGCGGGCGTCCGCCGGGGAGCCGCCGAAGATCTCGTGCGGCCCGACCAGGAACATGACGACACAGCCGAGCCCGGCGATCAGCGTGCCGGGGTTGCAGCGCTTGCCGGTCGACCACAGGACGAACAGAACGAGGAAGATCGCCAGCCCGGCGATGAAAGCAGCATCAACATGGCGATGATAGCCTCGCACCAGGCAGAGAGCGCCGGCGAGTTTGTTCATGAGCGTGCCGTACTCGAATCCGCTGCTGCCGCCGCCGCGCAAGAAAATGGCGAAGGGGGCCAGCACCGGAGCGAGGCCCAAGAGCATGTCTGTGGTCACGGCTCGTTGTCGCAGCGCGTCCGAGCCGGTCAATGCAAGCGCAGCGCCCGCGAGAAAGATCAGCGCCGACAAGTGCGAGAAGCAGCTCGCCAGCGCCAGCAGCGTCATGAATGTTAACCGCATCGCGGACCAACGCGTGCGCCAGTGAATCCACGCCGCGAGCGCAACGAGGAACAACCCCAGCCCGAACGAGTAGTTGGTGAAGCCGTAAAGAAACTGCGAGTGATACGCAATGACGCCGCCGCCCAGCGCGAGCCAGGTCGGCCGGCCGTGGATCGCCCAGCCCAGCAGGTGCCAGCCCGCGAGCCAGAGCCAGATCGTGAGCGTCAGGAATATCTTGCCGGCGATACGCACGTCGCAGATCGGCTGCAGGGCGCATAGAAACGCGTCCATCGCCACGCTCGGCGTCAACCAGTCGACGTCGAAATTCGCGGTGAAGCTCGGTACGTCAATGTGATGGTAGAGGATGTAACCGCGTGCAAGGTGGTTCGGATAATCGACGA
>JACQFG010000369.1 GCA_016200155.1 Planctomycetota bacterium
AGGTTGGTGATGCGAGCTTGTTTGGGGTACATTTCGGTGACATCGAAGCCGGGGACGCGCGAGCGGATGGGCCGCCAGATGCCGCGATAGAGTTCCGGGGCGTCAGGCTTCATGTCGTACATGTCCATGTGGCCCGGCCCGCCGTCGAGCCATATCAGGATGACGGAGGTATTGCGTGTCGGCGCGCCGGACGCCTGAGCCCGAAGCGCAAGCGAGGGAAGCGCGAGCCCCGCCACGCCGAGCTTGAGGAACGAACGCCGGCTCAGGCCATCGCAATAACGCCCTGCGCCGCCGAGATCGAGCTGGAACATGAGACTTCCCCCTGTTGGAGCAAAAGATACCAATATCCTATCGGCAATGTCGGTAGGTGGGCTGGATGCGGGACGTAGAGATTATAGCACCTGGCGGCGCGGATGGATACTCGAAAAACAGCAGTGTCTCAGTTTCGTGGGGCACGTTTTCAACGTGCCCACCCAGCCACGGGCACGTTGAAAACGTGCCCCACAAACCGCTGGCTCACTTCGGGCGTACCGAGAACGACCGCACGATCCGGGTGGTGTTGCCCTGGCCGTCGCGGATCGACACGGTCAATTGCCCGGCCGCAAGGTCGGCGATCGGCGTGGCCAGCTCGAGTTCCCAGACGCCGCCGGACTTGGCCCGGAAGCGCGAGGCAAGGTTGGCGCCGGCCGCGGCGCCGTCGATCGGGAAGTCGGCGCTGACCTGGAACGATTTCAGGTCGAGGCCGGTGTCGTAGTCGTGCATGCCGATCAGGATGCGCGTCAACGCCTTGTTCGCGCCGGGCTGCGGGTGGGTCAGCGTCAAGGTCGGCCGCTGATCGTCGAGCATCCAGCCTTTGCCGCGGCGTTCGGGCTGCTTGGGATCGAAATCGAGATCGATCGGGCAGCCGAGATCGATCCAGCGGAAGATGGTGCGGCGGTCTTCGTCGGTCAGCGGCGGAACCTTGCCCGACTTGACTGCGTCCGGAGGGGGCATGGCGGTGCCCTTGAAGCCGGCCCAGGCCACGCCGCCGCGCACGTGGTAGCCGTAATATGATTTGTCCCCCGCCGGCGCCTTTTCGGGGAACCCATCGATGCGCGCGCCGAACAGTTTCCAGGTGAGGAGGCTGTTGCGGGCCCGGAACGGCCAGACGTACGGCTCGGAGTTGCGGTCCTTGGCACGGAGCAGGTTGGAGTAGGTACCGGGGCGACCCTCGCGCAGCTTGTGATCGTCGAGCACCAGGCCGCCGGCCGGCTTCTCGGCGGTGCTGCTGTGGCAAGCGACGCAGCTGCGGTCCAGGATCGGCTTGACGTCGCGGTAGTATTCGACATGGATGCCGCCCTGGACGTAGCGCACACCGGTCGTGTCGTCCACGTCCCATTTCTTGCCCGATTGATCGTTCTTCTTGATGGTGAGCAACGGCGTCTTGCCGGTCAGGTCGAACGGGACATAGTCGGGCCTGGCGGCGGCGGTGAGCTTGAAGTCGGTCGGCTTCTGGCTGTGCGAATGACAGCCGCCGCAATCGTGGCGGACCTCGCCGGGCCGAAGCTGGTGCCATGTCTGGGCCATGTTGAGGACCATGCCGTGCTTGTCGAGGGTCTGGAAGGTCCAGGCGACGTCGGCGGGAATCTTGGCGAGGAAGCTGGTGTCGGGGTTGCCGTCGGGATCGAGCGGCTGCCCGCCATTTAGCCCCGGCTTTAGCCGGGCGTCGGCCTTGGCCCCGGGCAAGCCCGGGGCTATATGAAAGTGTCGGACCGGGAATTCGCCCAGGATGCGGAAGCGTTCGCCGGCGGGGTTGCCGACGCGGTCTCTTGTCCCCGTCGAGGGGGGCTCCATGGCGATGATGCGGATGGCGTGGATGTCGTTGTTGCTGTAGAGGCCATTGTCGGCGCCCTGGAGCGTCCAGTTGGTGACGTGTTCGCGCGACGGGAAGACCGCATAGGGGCCGCCGGTCGAGGTGACGCTGCCGGGCGGTACGACGCCGTTGGGGTAGCTCTCACGCTTGTAGAGGCTCGACGTGCCGACCAGGGCGAACGGCGTCCCCGCGGGCAGATGCTTCGACAGGCTGCCGTCATTGCGCAGCCGCGGCAGGTCGCGAGGTTCCTTGACGCCGTAGATGCGCTCATACGGCACCAGCGGGCGCGGCCATTGTTCGTTGTAGTTGGGATCGTTCTTGATTTTGAGCATGGCGCCCGGCTCCCAGATCGGCTGGCCCCCCTTGATCAGGTAGATGCCCGCGTCCATCGGCGGATCATTGGGATAGCCGATCGGCCGAGATGAGCCGCCATTGGAAGGCGCCAGGGGGCCGCTCCACACCGTCAAGAGGTGATTGTCGGGAGCGCCGCACGGTTGCGTGAATCGGCCCACGTGAGGCGACTTCGGGTCCTTCGGGTCGGACAGCGACGCGGAATCGTGCGACTGGATGAAGTGCGTCAACACTTCCATGCCGTAGGGCTTGAACGGGAGGGTCACGACGCGGCGGCTCATGTACATGCCGAAGCCCTTTTCCTGATACGCCGCCGGCGCGAACGCGGGGGTGTCCGCCGGCGGCCGGGCCGGGAACTTCAGATAGGTGCCGAACCCGCCCATCGCGAGGATGTAATAATCGCCGACGACGATGCTCTCGTCGGAGAGCTGGGCCTGGAAGTGGAAGATGCCGCCCGAGTGATTCTCGTAGGCGCTGACGACGGGGTTCCAGTTGGTGCCGTCGGGATGGATGCCCCAGATGCCCCAGCGGCTCGCATCGCGCAGACCTTGCGATTCCAACGAGCTGAAGATGATGCGTCCGTCCTTGAGGATCACCGGATGCAGGGCGCTGCCGACGTTGAGATGGCCGATCTTCTCGACGTTGCGCTCCCGTAGGTCAGGCTTTCCAGCCTGACTGTCAGGCTGGAAAGCCTGACCTACAGGATCATCCATGACGAAGAGCTGCATGGCGGGCCGGCTGCCGCGGCGCGGCGATTGAAGGCCGTCGCGATTGCTGACGAAGGCCACTCGGCCGCCGGGCAAGGGGCAAGGGTGCATGTTGTAAATGCCGTGGTTGTACTCGCTCTTGTTGGGCTCCGGCGCGCCGGTGTTGCGCGTCCACTCTTGCTGCGTCAGGCGCACCACCTTGCGCGACTTGACGTGGACCTTGAAAACGTCGGCGCCGCCGCGGCCGGTCAGATCGCGGAAGTGCGTGTAGTAAACCCACTGCGCATCGAACGAGACATAAGGATCGGCAATCGCGCCCGGAGCGCCGGCAACGAGCAGCTCGTCCTTGCCGTCGGGGTGCAGCAGCATCAGGTCGGTCGAGGCGTGCATGTGGAACGGCTCGCTCGCATCGGGCCAGACCATTGCCAGTTGCTCCTTGCCGCCTCTTCCCGGGGCCGTGCGCGGCGCCCGGACATAGATGATGTCGTAGTCGTACTTGATCGATTTGTCGCTGGCGATCGGCTGCGGATCGACGCGCAACGGCCGTTGCAGCGGCTTGTCCTGGGCCGCAATGGGCGCGGACGCCAGGCCTGCAAGCAAAATGGCGACGCCAAAACGAGAACTCGTGGTGAACATGCCGTACCCCCCTTCAAAGCATTGGATTCACAACGTGGCGAACAGAGAAAGCCTACCAGGAACACGAACGCAATTCAATCAATAATGTGGAGAGAGGCGTTACTGAACAATTCCCCGGCGGGCTTCGTCCAGGTAGGAGACGATCTCTCACTGATGAAAGGATGATGCCATGCCGCGATACGCAGTGATAATGGTGCTGGTGTTCGCTTCTGCCGTTCGGGCCGACACGACCGACTGGCCGCAGTTTCGCGGCGCTCACGCCGACGGGCTGGGCGAGGGCAAGACGCTCCCCGACCGCTGGAGCACGACGGAGAACGTCGTCTGGAAAGTCGATCTGCCCGGCTGGGGCTGGTCGTCGCCGGTGATCTGGGGGAAGCGCATCTTCGTGACGGCCGCGGTTCACGACGGCCCGCGCGACAAGATGTTCGCGGGCGGCTACCCCGGCGGCAATGTCAAGCCGACCATCGAGCATCGCTGGATGACCTATTGCCTCGACTTCGACACCGGCAAGATCGTCTGGCAGCGCGAGGCACACAAGGGCCTGCCGCCGCAGCCGCGTCATCCGCGCAACTCTTATGCTTCCGAGACGCCGGTCTGCGACGGCGAACGGCTCTACGTCTACTTCGCCAACATCGGCGCTTTTTGCTACGACCTCGACGGCAAACCGCTCTGGGAGAAACGCTGGGACAGCTATCCGATGCGCGATCACTGGAACACCGGCATCTCGCCGGTGCTTCACAAAGACCGCCTCTTCATCGTCAACGACAACGAAAAAGAATCGTTCATGGTCGCCCTCGACAAGAAGACGGGCAAGCAAATCTGGCGCGTCGAACGCGCCGAGCGGAGCAACTGGGCCACCCCCTATGTCTGGGAAAACAAGCTGCGCACCGAGATCGTAACCATCGGCACCAATAAAGCTCGCTCCTACGACGTCGACGGCAAGGTCCTCTGGGAGCTGACCGGCACCTCCGGCCTCGTCAGCCAGATTCCGATTGCCAAGCACGGCCTGCTCTACCTCGGCGCCGGCTACCACTATGGCCCGCTCTATGCGATCCATCCGGGCGCTGCAGGCGACATCAGCCTCAAGGCCGGCGAGACCAGCAACAAGTCGATCGCCTGGTCCCAGCCGCGCGGCTCGAGCATCCATCCCGGCTACCTGATCAGCGGCGACCGGCTCTTCGTTCTCTTCGACGCGGGACTGCTGAGCTGCTCGAACGCCAAGACCGGCGAGACGATCTTTCCACGCGAACGCCTCAACACCGGCGGCGGCCGCTTCTATGCGTCCCCCTGGGCCTACAATGGCATGCTCTTCCTGCTCAACGAGGACGGCGCCACCTGGGTCGTCGAGGACGGCCCGAAGTTCAACCTCATCCGCAAGAACAGCCTCGACGACTACGCCTGGGCCACCCCGGCCATCGCGCGCGGCAGCCTGTTCATCCGGACATATACCAAGCTGTATCGGTTGCAGAAGAAAGCGACCGAGCCATGAAATACACGGTCGAGTTGTCGCCGGCCGCGGAATGTCATTTGGATGATTTGTCCGCACACGATCGCAAAATCGTCCTGACTGAGATCGACAAACAGTTGACGCATCAACCCACCACGCCGACGCGAAATCGCAAGTTGTTGCGAGCGAACCCTCTGGCGGCATGGGAGCTTCGCGTCGGACAATACCGTGTGCTGTACAATGTGATCAAGGACCAAGTAATTGTGGCCATCGTCGCGGTGGCGGTGAAGAAGGGCAACAAGTTCATCATTGGCGGCGAGGAGCACGTTCTATGAAGACCATTCCGATCGAGACCGAGCGACGTCCCATCAAGGACTGGCTTCCCAAGAAAAACCGGCGCGAGGTCATTTACCTGACCGAGGATGGCTTGGCCGCTTTTGCCGTCGTGCCGCTCGATGAAGGGGATCGGGAAGTCCTCGCCATTCGCAAGAACAAGAAGCTGATGGCGCGCATCGAAGAGCTGACTCGGCTTGCCCTGGAAGGGCCGCGCAAATCACTGGCAGAAGTCAAAAAGAAATACGGCATCAAATGAGTTCGTGAAGGAGGGCGCCATGACCAGGAACGGCATTTTGATCCTGTGCTCGCTTGAACTTGTTGCCTTGCCGCTTTCCGCCCAGGACTGGACCAAGGAATCCAAGGACCGCACCAAGCGCACCGCCTTGCACGGCGCCGCCCAGCTCGTGCGCGGCGACAGCGGCAAGTGGAACGACGACCCGCGCTTGCAGCATGCCCCGCCCTTGGCACGCAAACCCGAGAAAACGACGCTCGACGCCTGGGCCGATCAGCTCCTCAAACAGAAGGTCGAGCTGACCGACAAGGACGACAACTGGCTGATCTTTCGCTCCGAGCAGCTCGACGACAACGACCGTATCTGGATCGAACGCATCGAGCGGCGCGGCCAGCAGATCACCATCATTGCCAACCAGGCGAAATGGCAGGGCAAGTACTTTCGCAACTTCACGTACTACCAGGCCATCGGCCTCAACCTCGGCAAGCTGCCGCCGGGGCAGTACGAGACGAAGATGATCATCCAGCCCCTCGCGTTCAGCAAGTTCGAAGGCGACGGCAAGGCGCTCGACAGCAACTGGCCCAAGGACGAACGCCCCGCCGACAAGAAGCCGAGCGAACTGCGCATCACGTTCACCGTGAAATAGAGCGGCGCGTAACCCATTTGCCGGAGATGCACATGGAATTGAAGATCAACCCGCACGAACTGATTCTGATCGGCGAGAACTCGTTCATTCGCCTGACCACCGACGGCGGCAAGTCGGCCTCGACGCGGTCCAGCCACTGGCGCGTCCTCTGGTCCCCCGCCGGCGCCGGCCACGCCCTGTTCGTCGACAGCCCGCTCACCGAGGGCGTGCGCATCTATACCGACAGCGTCCCGCTCGCCCGCTTTCTCCAGAAAGAGATCGAGCACCTGCTCTACAAGCCGTTCGGCGACATGGCCGCGCCCGTGGTGTCGGCCGCCTTCACGCGCGCAGGCACGCCGCCCGGCTCTTGCGCCGAGATCATTCGCGCCGACAAGGAAGACGTGCGCATGACCTGGAGCGATTTTCTCACGCCGTTCAACTTCGAGGCCCCGCCGGGATTCGACCAGCGCCCCATCGGCTGCCAGACGACCTTCTTCCCGGCCCGGATCGCCGCGCTTTCCCGCAACGATCGCCACGCCGAGGGAGACCCATGGCGCCTGGACCGCGCCGGCAAACCCTGCACCACCTCCTGCCTCGCCTGGTGCGAAACCTGGTTCCGGCCGTGACATGCTGCTGATCTTCGGGATCAGGGACCGTGGCCGGGGTCGGTACTCCGACCCCGGCGAACCCCAGTGAGATGGGTCTCATCACGAGCCGCCGTCAGCGCTGTCTCGCACACTCAATATCCCATGGGCAGCGATTCGAAAATCTCATCGCATCAGCAGGGTTCGCCGGGGTCGGAGTACCGACCCCGGCCACGGTTCTGATCTCAAGCCGGACCGTGGCCGGGGTCGGTACGCCGACCCCGGCGCACCCTGGACGCAATCCGTCCCATCTGTTTTGGTTCACCCCTCGCCACGGAAAAAACTTGTCAGACCACCAAAGTCGATGGGATCAGGACGCAGCGAGTTCTTCCCTTCAAGCCAACCCGCACTGGACCATTTCCAATCCTCTGCCTTCAGCGCGAGTTTCCGTCGCACA
This sequence comes from Planctomycetota bacterium, assembly GCA_016200155.1. GTDB lineage: Bacteria > Planctomycetota > Planctomycetia > Gemmatales > Gemmataceae > SIAQ01. Next base: position 7,228 of record JACQFG010000369.1, read on the forward strand.
GGATTGGCATGGATGTAGTCGATCATCAGGAGTGCCAGGCGCGGGTCGGCGACATTGCGATCGAAACCGCCGCCGGCTTGCCATAAGCGCCGCTCTACCTTCGTCCCCTTTTTCACGGTGATGCGCGCTAACCACTCCGGGGCGTGCTGCCGCATATACTTGATTGCCTGAGTGCCCACCGGTTGCTTGATCGCCTTGAGAATCGCAGCGATGTCATACTCCGGTTGCCTCGGCCGCAGCAAGATGTGCACGTGTTCGGGCATGAACACATACGCCCACAGCGCAAAATCGAACTCACGGCGAGCGGCGTCCAGGGCGTCAGCGAGCCATTGGCAGGTCCGTTCGGCCTGGAGAAAAGTGAAGCGGCGAAAACAGGAAAACGTGAGTTCGTGGGCATGCCCTGGCGCATTGGCTGCCGGCCGACGCATGCGTCGTTTTCTCCAGTGCATGGCGACTCCGCCGCAGGAATTCCGGAGGACTGACTGATAGGATGAGCTTATCGATTCGCGGTCCGCTGGGCATACGAGCATGCAAAAGAGCGTTCATGGCGCCTCATGAAAGGGTCCACGCAATCGACGTTCGCCGCGGTCGGAGTACCGACCCCGGCCACGGTTCAGACAATACGATTCGCTCTTCGAGGCAATCGACAAAAGGTTTGAAGAAAACTGAATGGCGACGGCAGGGCCGCTGCTTTCCCGATTTCCATGCGGTTAAGAGTTTGGTCCAAATGGCTTTGATAACTTTTGAAGAATCCATGGTGAGGTTGACCCTACAATAGCGACATCCGACATTAAGTTACGACACATTAATTCACTGGCGTGAGAATCTTGCTTATTACCTCGCCGACATGCTCTCGGGTTGATTGATTCGTTTTGCGGTCATCTGCGATTTTTCTCAGTGCAGGCACTGCAGCCTTGGCATCTGGCCCTATGGACGCTAGCGTGTTGAGAACACCCGATTGGAGAGCGCTAGCGTAACCCTTGTCTTTGATCACGCTCACATCAAGGGCGTCGATCAAGGCCGGGACCGCAGCTTTTGCTTTCGGCCCGAGGGGTTGTAGGCCTTGCACGGCGAAACCTCGCAAATCTAGGCGGTTGGGATTTCTTAGGGCAGCGATCAAAAGAGGAACAACTACATCGGGTTGGTCGCCAATTTTTCCAAGGATACTCAGGACATTCCCTTCAATGTGACGGTCCTCGTCTCCGTTTTTGTACATTTCCAATAGTGCTGACACGAGTTTATTCGACGCTGGCGTGACGACCCTCCCAAGTGACGCTGCTGCGGTGTGCCGCATTTCGCCGTCTTGCTTTTGCTTCATCAATTCGAGCAGCGCTGGGGCAGCATCCTTTCCGGTGGTCCCAATCACCCTGAAGATACGGCAAGCACAAATGCGAACGCCATGATCCTGATCGTTTTGCATTGTGACCACTAGGGTCAAGACGACTTCATTCGGACCGATCAGCCCGGCGTTGGCTCCATCCCAATAAATGCTGCCGATTGCGGCAATAGCAGCGGCGCGCAAATCGGGCGATTTGTCCTTTTTTATTAGCAGGAGCAAGGCATGGGTCGCACCAACGGCCTTTGGTCCGATGTGGATAATTGCCTTTGCCGACTTGAGTCGGACTTCTTCATCCGGATCGCGCAACCCGGTTCGGCAAGCAGACACGACGTTGCCAATGCCCTCGGAATAATCAAAAATGCCCTCCGCGGCTCGGCGCCGATCCTCCACTTTTTGAACGCCAAAGCCCATCGTCGTTGCCCACTCTCGCGCCAGTGCGCTTGCCTTCAAGTCAACGACGGGTTGCTGGGCCTGAGCAAATAGCAGGGGCAGGAAGAACGCTGCGAAACACGTCACGCCGATGATTCTTGAGAGCTTCATGGCAACCCTCCGCGAAATGAAACCTCATTCCATTAGACGAAAATACCCGCCGATTGCAACTGCAAAAGCCCAAAGTTCTAAAGAAAATCTCCGCATTCTTTCTCTGCCAATCATTCGAGCAAACCCTGCGTGCGAAGGAAAGCAAAAAATGTTCGTGCCTTTTTTCTCTAATTTCGTTTCACGTGTTTCATGCATTTCATTTTGGGGGAGGGGTGGTGAAAGGAATGAAACGCACTCTCAGGAACCGAATCCCGTGACAAACAGGTCTGCCATGCGGCGCGGGTTTTGGATCTTCTGGGCGGTCATGAACGCGTCGGCCTGGGCGATCAGCGGGTCGTCGCCGAGCAGCTCGCCCTGGCGGCGGCGGGCGGCGGCGGCGAACAGCTTCATGTCGGCGGCGTCCAGGGCGGCGGCGGCTTCGCCGAGCTGACGCGCGGCTTGCGGGCGGTCGCCCGACCACGCGGCCAGCGACGCTCGCAGCATCAGCGCCAGGCCGCGGCACCACGCCGGCTTCTCCTTCTCGATCGCCCGCGCGTCCTTGGCGGCGACCTTGAGCAGCCCGTGCGGATCGCCGACGCCGGCGGCCGCCAGCGCGCAACGGCCACGCAGGTGCAGCATGAAGATGCGCACGCACTCGACGTGCAGCAGGGCCGACGCTTTCATCAAGGGCCATTGCTCGACGATATGCTGCCAGGCGGCCGGTCCGTCGCCCTTGTACAGCTCGATCTGGGCGCGGGCGGTGAGGGTCGTGAAGTGCTGGACGTGGAAGTCCTGCTTGGACCAGTCGCCCATGACGCTGCCGAGGGCGTGGCGGGCGCCGTCGGGATCGTCGGCGGCGAACCAGACGAACGGTCCGCCGAACGTGGTGTAGTTGGCCTCGGCCAGGCGGTCGCCGCGTTCGTGGGCTTCCTTGACGAGGATCGGGAAGCGGCGGATCACCTCGGCCAGCTCGCCGCGGAACCAGAGGGCCCAGTAGGCGAAGGCGTTCGAGGTGTCGAGTTCCCAGGTGACGCCGGTGCAGCGATTGCGAAAGACCTCGACGGCCCGATCGCAGACGAAGTGGGCCTCGCGCCAGGCGCCGTGAAAGTACGCAGCAACGCCGCGTCCCATCGTCGCCATGCCCAGGGCGTGCGGATGATCGAGGCGCAGCACGAGCGCGTCGGCGAGATCGAGAAGCTGCGTGGAGCGCTTCTTCGCCTTTTCGCCTCCCATGGCGGCGTGGGTCGCTTCCCAGGCCAGGGCGCGGGCGACGCGATAGGGTTCGCCCGCCTTCAGGGCGAGCAGGAGGTTGCGCGTCTGAAAGTCGGCGCCGCGGATCGTGTCGATCATCGTCAGGCCGATGGCGACCGACCAGGAGATGTCGATGCGTGCGAGTTCGTCGGCGGAAAGCTGATCGGCCGTGCGTTCCTGATAGGTGAGGCCGCGGAGCCAGAGCTTGAAGCGATGCCAGAGCATGGAGAGCAGGGCGCGGAGGCGTGTGCTGGGCAAGCTCATGCGGAGTTTGCCGAGGACCAGGGCGAGGGCGGCCTTCCCTTCATCGATGTGCCCGGCGGCGCAGAACTGGTAGCCCGCGAGGCCGAGGAGTTCGAGCGATTCGGAACCTGAGGTCTGGGCGGCGATGCGCTGATATTCGCGTGCAGCGTCGGCGCAGCGGCCGGCGTTGGCGAGGGCGTCGGCCAGCTTGCGGCGCAGCTCGCGTTCCTCAGCCCCTTGCAGCGGGTGATTCTCCAGCGACTGGCGATAGAGCTTGGCCGCCCGGTCGAAGGCCAGCGTGTCGGCGGCGCCGGTGGCGGCGAGAGCGTAGTAGTGGCCGGCGCGGGCGCGGTTGTCGGCGGCCTGAAAATGCACGGCCAGCGTCTCGGGGTCGGCCTTCCCGGACGTCTCGAGCACCGCCGCCAGGCTGCGATGGCGTTCGCGAAGCTGATTGTCATCGAGGTGAGCGACCACGGTTTCGCGGACGCGGTCGTGATAGGTTTCGACCTCGTCGTTGCCTTCGGCGCCGGTGCTGCGGACGAAATGATTGACGCGCAGCAGCGTCATCGGCGCCGGGCTCTCGCTGTTCAGGCCGGCGGCGTGATAGGCGTCCGCTTGCCGCAGCGGTTTGCCGGAGACGGCGACCGCTTCGAGCAACGCGCGTGAGTCGGCGGGGAGGCGGGCGACGCGCTGCTGCAAGACCTCGTCGAGATTGATCTGGGCGGTGGTGGCGAGGGCGGCGCCTTCGTGAACGTGCTGGGCCAGCTCGTGGATGAAGTACGGGCTGCCGCCTGACTCGCGTGCGATGGCGTCGGCCTGCTCCTGCGTCGCCGGCGTGTCGGGGCCGAGCAGCTCCAGGGCAAGCTGACGCGATTCCGCCGGCTCCAGAGCGGCCACCACCAGGTCGCGACGGTCCAGGCTCGGGTCGGTCACGTGCGCTTCGATCAGGTCGCGCAGGCAGGGGCTCGTCTTGGCGTATTCGCTGCGATAGCAGATCAGCATCAGCAGCACCGGCGGATCGGGCGGGTCGAGCAGGTCCGTCAGCAGCGCGGCGCTGTCCAGATCGCCCCACTGCAAATCGTCGATCACCAGGATCAGCGGCCGGCGGTCCCCGAGGCGTGCGAGCATCTCGCGCAAAGCGCCGAACGCCCGTCGGCGCAGTTCCTGCTTGTCGGGGATCGCGGGGCCGTGCGCCGGCACGCTTTCGACCGCCCGCACGCGCCGCAGCACGGGAAACAAGCGTGCCAGCGCCAGCACATCGCGCGGCATCAGCACCGCGGCCTCATGATCGGCCAACCGCAGCAGGTAGCGCGTCAACGAATCGATCAGGCTGTCAAGCGCCTTGTACGGCACCGACTCCTGTTCGAAGCAACGGCCTGACAGGATGACAGCATTGGAATGTTCGTGAACGTCCTGGAGGAATCGCCGGACGAGCAGGCTCTTGCCGGCGCCGGAGCGACCGTGGACATGAACGACGGCCGGCCGCCGATTGCGCAGGGCAGCAAGCGCCTCGTGCAGGACCGCCATGTGGCGTTCGCGCCCCAGGAACGGGGCATGCGCCGAATCGAACAGGCGCGACGGCGCGCTTACCCCGGCAGCCTCTCCGCCAAGGCGGCGCAGGATCTCGGCGCCGTCGGGGCGTTCCCCCGGATTGAGCCGGAGCAGATCGCGGCACAGCGTGCGCAGGTCCTCCGGGATGCAGGCCGCGAGGTCGGCGGGTAGCTTCGGCTCGATCCTCTGCTTGTCGCGGACGACCTGCGTCTTGGTCCCGGTGAACGGTGCCTGGCCGGTGAGAACCAGGTAGAGCATCGCGCCCACGCTGTACCAGTCGCTTGCCTCCGTCAGCGTCAATCCCGCGGCTTGCTCCGGCGACATGTAGGCGATCGTGCCGGCGATGCCGCGGTCGATCGACGGCTCGTGGGCGCGATCCTCGAGTTCGGTCACCAGGCCGAAATCGAGGACCACGACGCGGCCCTGCGGCGTGACCAAGACATTCGAAGGCTTGATGTCGCGATGCAGCTTGCCTGCCTCGTGCAGTGCATGAACGCCCTGTGCAAGCTGAAGCAAGGCGGGCCGAAGCATGTCGTACTGCTCCAGCGTCAAGCGCGCCGTCACGGGCATCGCGAACGCGGGCTCCTCCGGCTCCTGCTTGGCGTTCGCCTTCACCTCATAATCGACGGTGTCCGACGCTCCCTTGGCGCGGTTCGACGTTACGTCGTCCTCCGTCACATAGCCGCGCGGCCGGACGTAATCGTAAAACGTGCAGCCGTCGACCAGCTCCATGGTGAAGAACCATTGCTCGTCGACGGAGATCAGTTGAAAGAGCGTGACCAGATTGGGGTGGACGACGTGGGCCAGCGATCGGAATTCCTGCTTGAAGCGATAAAGCGTGGCGGCGTTGACTTTCTGCAGCGTCTTCAGCGCCAGACGCACGTGGTGCTCGCGATCGAAGGCCTCATAGACGACGCCCATGCCGCCGGCGCCGATATAGCGTACGAACTCGAAGCGATCCGTGCCGGGAAACCTGGGCAGCGAAGTCTCCTTCATGGCGTACGTTCCTCAGATCGCGCACGGAGCGAGGGCCGAGCCCGGGGCGGGCATCGCTGGGGCGCCTGTCGCTCCGGAGTTGATTGTGCGCTAAATCGAGGAAAGAAGCCAACAAAAAATGGACGCAATCGTTGGATATGCGTCCACAATGTCGTAGCCGCGTTCGCCAGAACGCGGGGG
>JACQFG010000384.1 GCA_016200155.1 Planctomycetota bacterium
GGCTGGCGTACATCCCGCACACCAATCGTGCCGACAAGGTTTCGGTGCGCATCTTCCATCGCGAAGGCGATGACACGGTATTCGTCAATCAGCGTCTGGTGCCGCCGATCGATTCGCGATTCATCTCGCTGGGCCGTTATCGTTTCACCAAAGGCAATCAGTGGTTTGTGATGCTCTCAACCGATGGCGCGAATGGCCACGTGGTCGCGGATGCCGTGCAGTTCCTGCCGGAGGCGCTCGCGGACAAGGAGGCGCCCAAGCCCAAGGATGAACGCGGCAAACCTTTGGGCTCGGTCAACCTCGCCGATCTCGAAGCGCGCCTCAAAACGCTGGAGAAGAAAGCCCCCGAGCGTCCGATCGCGATGGCGGTCGCCGACGCCGACAAGATCATCGACATGCACGTCTGCGTCCGCGGCATCGTCCACAACAAGGGGGAGACGGCGCCGCGCGGCTTCCTGCAGGTCGCGACTCCTCAGGGGGCTAACGCCCTCCGGCTCGCCAAGAACGAAAGCGGCCGCCGCGAACTCGCCGCCTGGATCGCGAGCGCCGACAACCCGCTGACGGCCCGCGTCTACGTCAATCGCGTCTGGCATCACCTGTTCGGCGCCGGCCTCGTCCGCACCGTCGACAACTTCGGCGCGACGGGGGAGACGCCGTCGCATCCCGAATTGCTCGATTACTTGGCGGCGAAATTCACCGGCGAGCCGAGCCCCGTAAGGGGCCGGAGTGCGGGTTTCGGCTGGTCCACGAAAAAGCTCATCCGCGAAATCGTCCTGTCGCACGCCTTCCAGATGGCGAGCGAACCGAACGCCGACGGCGTCCAAGCCGACCCCGAAAATCGCCTGCTCTGGCGCATGAATCGCCAGCGGCTCGAAGCCGAGGCGATCCGCGACACGATTCTCATGGTCAGCGGCCAGCTCGACCGCGCGACCATGGGCAACACGATGAAGAAGGGCACCGTCGCCGAGCGCGATTACGTCTTCGACGACTTTTTCCCCGCCCGCCGCAGCGTGTATACGCCGATCTTCCGCAACCGCCTGCACGAACTGTTCGAGGTCTTCGACTTCCCCGATCCGAACATGGTGCTCGGAAAACGCAACGTCAGCACGGTGCCTACGCAGGCATTGTTCATGATGAATAGCCCCTTCATCATGAAGCAAGCGCGCAATGCGGCAACGCTGACACTGACGCTGGAGATCAAAGACGCCGAGCGCATCGATTTCGCGTACCGCAAGACGCTCGGCAGGTCGCCGACGTTGCGCGAGCGCGAGCTGGCGCTGGCGTATGTGTCGGCGGGGCAGCGGGAGGCAGCGTGGGAGCGGTTCTATCAGACGCTGTTTGCGTGCGTGGATTTTCGGTATGTCAATTGAGCGGCCGACCCCTCACGATGTTTGGCCATTCTTATTGGCAGGCGTCGGCGCCTGAAGATCCTCCAAGCCGACAACGTGGCTCATCCGTATTTGCAGGCCGAAGACATCGATGCCGCCCTTGCCTATGCGGCGTGGCGGTTGGAAGAGCGCGAAGAGGAACTCGTGGTACCACGAGTGTGAAGATCGATCTGGTCAGGAGTATTTGCCATGTGTGATACCAGCAAACCGAACGCCGAAACGCCCACACAACAGGCGCAGCCAAATGCCACTCCTGCGACCCTCAAGGCTAAATGGCAAGGCGCCAGCACGCCGGTCAAGGCCGGAATCGCTGGCGGCGCTGCCGTAGGCGGCTGTTTCTTGCTGCTCCTGTGTTGTGCCCTGCCTGCGGGTTTGTCGTGGAAGTTTTTCGGCGGAGTAAAGGAAGAGGGAGCGAACGTGAAGTTGAAGGAGGCCGGAGGGAAAGACGGTGGGCCGAACGAAAAGGCTATCAAAGTCGTGGATCCTATGAAAGTAGTCCTGGAGTTCAACGCAAATCAGGTCGCTGCCGAGCAAAAATGGAAGGGAAAGTTGTTAGTCATCGAGGGTGAAATCAATCAAATCCACGCCCAAGATTTATTCCTATATAACGATGATGCTAATTTTCGATTTGTTGCTCCCAACGTGTGCCGGTTCGGAGACGAACAGCGAGCCCAAGTCGCCAAGCTCAAGAGGGGAGATAGGATTACTGCGACGGGGAAATTCGAGTTTGTCGGGGGTGGCTTCCATCTCAATGACTGTGTGTTCGCGTTAGTTCCATAGCGGTCATGACACGCTAAAATAATTTCGGAGAACCCGATCATGCAAATCGAGATGGAAAACAAGCTGGTCGACGTACTGGCGAAATTGCGGGTGCAGGCGGCCGCGCGGCGGATGCCGTTGGACCTTTACCTCGAACAGTTTATCGAACCTGATTCGGCGACGGCGGGCGCGGCTGTTTCGTTGGAAGAATTCGACCGCATTCTCGACGAACTTGCTGCATTGCCTCCTGGGAGAGGCTCCCTACCCGCTGATTTTTCGCGCGCCGATATTTACGCGGATCACGACTAATGGTTATCCTCCTTGACACGGGCATCTTGCTGCGCTTGGTTGACCGAGGTAGCCCGCTGCATTCTTCCATTCGCGCGGCTGTGCGAGTTATAAAAGCACGCGGCGATACCGTTGCGATGGCCGCCCAAAATGTCGCCGAGTTTTGGAACGTTTGCACGCGCCCGGCGGCGGCGCGCGGCGGCATGGGGCTTTCAATCGCCGACACCAACCAACGTCTTCGCTTGCTTGAACGGATCGTTACAGTCCTGCCGGACTCGCCCGCCGCTTATCCGATTTGGCGCAAATTGGTTGTTTCCCTCGGCGTTGTCGGCGTTCAGGTCCATGACACGCGGCTGGTGGCCTTGATGCAGGTCCATGGAGTAACGCATATTCTGACCTTGAACACCGCGGATTTCGTCCGGTTTGCCGGAATAACTGCACTGGACCTGAATGCTCTGATTTCGCCCACGCCCTGAGGAGTGCCGCCGATGACCTCCATTATGACCCGCCGCTCCGCCCTCAAGTCGCTCGCTTGCGGCTTCGGCCATCTCGCGCTCGCGGACATGCTCTCCGCCGGCAACCGGTCCCTGACGGGGCTCGGCTCGCCAGGTCGTGGCGCGCCGCATCATGCTCCGAAGGCGAAGCGCGTCATCTTCATCTTCATGCAGGGGGGGCCGAGCCAGGTCGATACGTTCGACTACAAGGCGCGGCTGGCGCGCGACGACGGGCGGATGATGTCGTTTCAGGACGCACGCACCTTCGCCCGCGATCGCACCGTCGTCGAGCATCGCGTCATGAAGAACCTGTGGCGCTATCGGCAATACGGGCAATCGGGCAAGTGGGTGTCCGACCTGTTCCCGCACATTGCTCAGCACGTCGACGACATCTGCTTCCTGCAGGGCATGCACACCGAAGGCATCGCACACGGCCCGGCGACGCTGTTCATGCACACCGGCTCGATCAACCTCGTGCGGCCATCGGTCGGAGCGTGGACCCTGTACGGCCTGGGGACCGAGAACAACAACCTGCCGGGCTTCATCACCATCTGCCCGTCGATGGGCAACGGGGGGCCGCGCAACTGGGCGAATGCGTTTTTGCCGTCGACGTTTCAGGGCACCGCGATCGGCCGAGCCGGCATTCCGGCGAGTGAAGCGCGGATTCGCAATATCACCAACCCGCAGCGGTCGCCGGCGGAGCAACGCGCCCAACTGGATTTGCTGCGGGCGCTAAACGAGGAGCAAGCTCGGGCCGGCGATTCCGAGATCGACGCCGTCGCCCAGAGCTACGACCTCGCCTTCCGCATGCAGATGAACGCTCCGGAAATCCTTGACCTGGCGCGCGAAACGCCCGAAACGCTGCGGCTCTACGGCATCAACCAACCCGGCACCGACAACTTCGGCCGGCAGTGCTTGATGGCCCGCCGCCTCACCGAAGCCGGCGTTCGCTACGTCCAGATCAACTACGGCGACAACACCGATAACCCCGCCTGGGATCAGCACTCGAATCTGCCGATGCACGCCACGCACGCCCGCAACACCGATCAGCCGGTCGCCGGCCTGCTCGCCGATCTCAAGCGGCGCGGCCTTCTCGAAGACACGCTCGTCTGGTGGGGCGGCGAGTTCGGCCGCACCCCTTACGCCGAACGCAACGGCACCGGCCGCGATCATAACCCCGGCGGCTTCACCCAGTTCCTCTGCGGCGCCGGCGTCAAGCCCGGCATCGTCCACGGCGCCACCGACGAGTACGGCTTCCACGCGGTCTCCGGCGCCGTCCATATGCACGACCTGCACGCCACGATCCTGCACCTGTTGGGCCTCGATCACACCCGGCTCACCTATCGCTATGACGGCCGCAACTTCCGGCTCACGGACGTGGCCGGTAACGTGGTCGAGGAGATTTTGAGTTAGCCCTTAACCAAGCGAAGGCGTTCTGCTTTCGCCCAGGAATAATTTGAAAAAACTCGAAATCCTTTGTTCTTGCTGCGGTGTTTGATGTAGTGACCAAACCACATCAACCCCAGCA
>JACQFG010000391.1 GCA_016200155.1 Planctomycetota bacterium
CCGGATCGCGCGTCGCATAGCAGCCCATGACGACGATGCGTGCGTCCGGGTTGTCCCGGTGGAGCCGACGCACTGCCGTTCGGCTCTTGGCATCGCCTTCCATCGTCACGGTGCAGGTGTTGACGACGCACAGATCGGCCGGCTCATGATCGTCGGCCTCGCGATAGCCGTTGATCTCGAGCGTCTCCTTGACGTACTGCGTCTCGTACTGGTTGACCTTGCAGCCAAGGGTCACCAGCCTGCAAGTGCGGTTTTGCACCACGGGGGGCACGGGCGACACGGGGGGAATTTCTGAGTTGATCGAAATCACTTTCTCCCCGCCTTTCCCCGTGATCCCCGTGCCCCCGGTGGTTCAACTCCCATCTTACGCCGATTCCACTCGATAGACGACCATCGGTTCCGGCGAGCCCGGCAGATCCTGGGGGCCAAGACAAACGAGCGCCCAGGTGCGGAGCAGACATCGCCGGGTGCCGTCGCTGATGAGGATCGGGCCGCCGCATTTCTTCGTGAGCTGTTCGAGGCGCTGGCAGAAGTTGACGGTTTCGCCGATGGCGGTGAACTCGCGGCGCATGATCGGCTTGCCGTCATCGCCCTGAAGCATCGCGCCGAAGCAGCCGACGAGGGCGGGGCCGGTGTGGATGCCAATCCCGATGACGAGCGGGGCCTCGCCCTGGGTCGCGAGATCGGCATTGAGATCGCGCAGGCGATCGAGCATCTCCTGGGCTGACGCGACGGCGAGATCGGCGTGGTCCTGGCGGGCGTTGGTCGCGCCGAAGAGGGCCATGACGCCGTCGCCCAGGAACTTGTTGACATAGCCTCCTTTTTCCTCGACCGAGCGCAGCGCCAGCGTCAGGAAGCGATTGAGCAGGGCGCCGATCTTTTCCGGGGCCTGGCCGGCGCAGCGCGGCGTGAAGCCGCGGATATCGACGAACAGCACCGTGATCAGTTGCAGTTGCACATCGAACCCGGTCATCCGCCGCAGGATCTCGTCGCGCACCTCGGGGCTGACCAGTTGGCCGAGCGTCTCGTGCGATTCCCAGGCGCGATTCAGGGCGACGGCCATGTCGTTGAAGCGATTGGTGAGCCGGCCCCATTCGTCGGGCCTTGGCTGATCGATGCGGATGCCGAAGTTCCCCGCGGCGATCTCCCAGGTTGCCTCCGTCTGCAAGCGAATCCAGCGGCGCAGATCGCGGCCCACAAGCCAGAAGATGCCGCCGCCCGACAACGCGCTGACCATCAACAAGCTCGGACCGATCACCGGCAGGTACCAGTTCGGATACCGATGGCGATTGTCCCCCGCGAAATTCAGGGCGACCGCCAAGATTGCCACCAACGGCATCAACGCCACGGCCGCCCACAGCATGACCAGGCGAACCACAAACGGAATCCTCCAGATGCCGGGCACCGTCTCGGGCCGGGTCTGCTGGAAGAACTCCGGGTACAAGTAGGCCGTCAGGTACGCTTGCAGGATGAAGAACGTCTGCACCGTCGTGAAGATCGCGAAGATCACGAACGACACGCAGAATTGCACCCAGATGAATGCCGAATCGTCCGTCCCGCCGACAAGCGTCACGACCGCGGGAAAGAAGATCGCCCCAGCCACCGTACAGCCGAAGTTGACCGTAAGCTGCACGATCGGCAAATTGATCAGGCGTCGCTGGCAGAGTTCCAGAAGCGCCCCATCGACGGCTTCACCCTGGCGCAGCTTGCGCAGGCAGCGCGTCATCGGCGCGACGATATAGAAGAGGACGCCGAACCCGATGGTCCAGGCGAATGCGTTGTAGATCGGCGCCGTGACGTCCCAGAACGCCGATTTTTGCGCTGGCGTCATCGTCTCCACGATCAGCAGCGTGTTGTAGGTGAAACTGAAGACGGTGGCGGCCGCGTTCGACACCAGGATCGCCAGCACCAGCCCGACGAACGGATGCCGGCGCACGAACCCGTCGAACCACGCACGCAAAAAAAACCGTGGCGGCTCGGACACACCGATCACCTGGCTGGAAGATCCACTGGTCATGCCTTGTTCAATATATTGTGGCATACCATTCCCATGGTGTGATCACCGATCCCACACCATCGGAATGGTATGCCACGAAGGGAGAATACATGAAACTCGTGATCGCGCCGGCCGTTTCCGACGAACGCCTCGCCAAGATTTGCGCCGCCGCCGCGCCGATACAGGTCGTCAACGCGCAGAACGACGACCATGCCGCCGCCGAGATCGCCGACGCCGATGCCCTGTTCGGCTACCTGACGCCGCGCCTGTTGCAGGCGGCGAAGAAGCTGCGCTGGGCCCAGTCGCCGACCGCGAGCATGGAGAAATACCTCCATCCCGAACTCGTCGCATCGCCGGTCGTCGTCACCAACATGCGTGGCATCTTCAGCGACGTCATCGCCGATCACGTCTTCGGCTACATCTTGATGTTCGCCAAGAACTTTCACATTTATCTGCGGCAACAACTCCAGGCGAAATGGCGCATGCTGGGCCGGCCGGAGAACGAGCTGCCCGGTTACGGCGGCCCCGGCGAGGTGCATCCCTCCGACTGCGCCGCCATCACCCTCGCCGACTGCACGCTCGCCGTCATCGGCCTGGGCGGCATCGGCGCCGAAACCGCCCGCCGCGGCCTTGCCTTCGGCATGCGCGTCCTCGGCGTCGACCCAGGAATCAGGAGTCAGGAGTCAGGAGTCAGGGATCAGGTGATGGTGTTTCGTCCCGATCAGTTGCACGAAGTGTTGCCGCAAGCCGACTTCGTCGTCATCGCGGCCCCGCATACGCCCGAGACGTTCAAGCTCTTCAATCGCGCTCGCATTCAGCAAATGAAGAAATCGGCGTACCTGATCAACGTCGGCCGCGGCGTCATTGTCGATCTCGCCGATTTGACCGCGGCGCTGCAAGCGGGCGAGATCGCGGGAGCGGGGCTGGACGTGTTCGAGACTGAGCCGTTGCCGAGGGAGCATCCGTTGTGGCGCATGGAGAACGTGATCATCACGCCGCACTGCGCCGCCGCATCGCCGCGCGTGCCGGAACGGCACCTGCACACGCTGCTGGACAACCTACGGCGGTTCGTCGCGGGACAGCCGCTCTTGAACGTGGTGGACAAGCGGATGTGGTGTTGATTGTCTTCGTTGAGCGCCCGCAGGTCGTTTGCAATCGCTTGGCAATCATACGATTGCAAACAACCTGCGGGCGCTAAACGAAGAGATTACTTGCCGACCAATTCCTGCACCAGCC
>JACQFG010000027.1 GCA_016200155.1 Planctomycetota bacterium
CATCATGCTTATTCTTCCGATCAACGATCCATCTTGGGATCCGCGTCTTCTTCATCGCGCTGGTAGATCGGCAGCAGGCGGTATTCCACCGTCAACGCGAGGATGGCCATCGAGGTGCTGTAAGCGGTTCCGTTGATGTCGTTGTGGATCCAGCCGCCGTTTTGCTGCTGACGGTCGAGCAGGAGCCGGTGCAACTGCGGGCGAAAGATTGTCCAGTAGTTGTTGCCGAGCTGGAACATCCCCTGGGAAGTGTAGTAGGCGGCGTAGAAGAAGTGTGGATCGTCGTTGCGAATGGGGGTCTTGAGCAGAAAGGAGCCGGCGAGGAGAGCTTCGCGGGAATGATGCCGATCCTTGCCGCACAGTTCGAGCGCGAGGATGCCGGTGCCGGTGCAGGCAACGGACGGCGCGGTGCCGGCGGTATAGGTAAAGCCGCCGCTGCGGGCGTCGCGGCAACTCTGCACGTAATCCATCGCCAGGTTGATGCGCTCGGCCGGCACGTCGCAGCCGATGTTCCGCGCCGAGCGCAGCGCCAGGATCTGCCAACCGGTGACGCTCATGTCGGCGTCGGTGCTGTCGAGGCGATAGCGCCAGCCGCCGCGATGCCCCGAGTTCTCGGTGCGCTGCCCTTGCAGGATCAGCTTGACGGCTTTCTCCAGCTTGGGCTTGATCGTTCGCGCGGTCTTGGAGTCGGTCATCGTGGCCGCTTCGCACAGCATGAGCGTCGAGATGCCGTGCGTGTACATCTCTTCGAATTGACCGGGAATGGCAAAAAGGCCGCTGGGCTGCTCGGCGGCAAGAACCGAGCGGATGCCTTTTTCGATGGTCTCTCGATAGGGCCCCTCGCCCGGAACATGCCCTGCGGACAGAAAAGCCATGACCGCAAGTGAGGTGACCGCCGGATGTCTTTTCTTCTCGAGCTTCCAGGCGCCGTCGTCTTCCTGAATGCGCGCAAGCAGCGCCAGGCCGCGATCGACGCTTTCGCTGAGGCGATCCTTGCCCGGCGTCTGGGCGCACGCCAGTGCCATGAACATCGGCGCCGCGAACAGGGCGAGACACCCGTGAAGCAGAGGCCGCATGGCCGCGCACCTTTCGTTACTTGGCTTCGCCGCGTTTGGCCGGAGTGGTTTCGTTCAAGCTGTCGAAATATTGGCGGATCGTCTCGGCGTATTCGGCGCCGAAGCGAGCACGCAAATCCTGCAGCATGCGCGTTTTCAATTCGCCCGGCAATTCCCCCCACGACTTGCCGGTGAACGCATCGCGACCGAAGTCCTTCGGCAGCGATCTCGGCCCACCGCTGCCCGCGGCGCCTGCGGCCGACGCCGCCGGGTTTCGCGAGGCTTTCGGCAGCTTGCGGGCGGACTGCTGTCCTGCTTGCTTCGACGCCAGCTCCAGACTCTTCGCGGCCGACTGCATGGCAGCCTGGGCGTCCTTCGGCTGCGCCGGCAGGTTCTTCTCCGCCTTTTTCATCTGCACGGAAGCGTCGTTCAGCGCCTCCGCGGTCTTCTTGTCGGCGTCTTTGGGCATGGTTTTGGGCTGGTCCTGCGTGAGCTTGTCGAGCTGCTTGACGGCGAACGCCAGTTGTTTCTGGGCGTCGTCGTCCATCTTCTTGGCTTCCTCGGCATTACCCTTGGCCTTCATGTCCTGAGCCGCGGCCATCGCTTTCTTGGCGGCCTCGACCGCTTCCGCGGATTCCTTCGCCATCGCCTTGGCCTCGGGGCCGGCGCTCTTTTGCGACAGCTCCATCAGCTCCGACGCGAGCTTGTCGGCCTTCTCGGCCAGCGGGCTCTTGCCGGCCCCCGCCGACGCCTTGACAGCATCGCTGCGCAAACGCTCGGCTTCGGCACGCAGCTTCTGCTGCTCGCGGGCAAAAGCCTCCACCTGATCGATCTTCGCTCGCACGGCGGGATCCTTCAAATCGATCGGCGCCGTTTGCGGCAGTAGCCGGGCCACCGCGTCGAGATCCTGCTCGACCTTTTCCATCGACTCGAATGCGCTGAGCGCATCCTTGACAGCGAGCTGGTCCCCTGCCTGGCGCGCCGTCTGCTCGGCACGCTTTTGCACGGAGCGGACGGCTTCCTGCTTGGCGTCGATCGGCAGCTTGGCGATGGCGCCGGGCATCTCCTTCTGCCGAGCGACCAGATCGCGCAGACGTTCCTTGATCATGGCGTCATTCAGCCCGGCAAGCTCGCGGCCAAATTTGACGACGTCGGCGCGAATCTGCTTCTGCCGTTTCGCAAGCCCCAAAACCTGTTCACGAAGAGAACCGGCGGCGCCGAGCGGAATCTTGGCCAACCACTCCTGCAAGCGTCGTTCGTGCTCCTTCTGCTGAGCGATGGCGTCGTCGAGATTCGGCTTGCGCAGCGCGTCGGCGGCGGTCTGCGCCGGTTTGACGTCGGGCCCATTATTCTTCTGCGCGAACGGCTGCACACGTCCGGCAAGCTCGGCCTGACGTTTCGCCAGATCGTCGAGCTTGGCCTTCACCTCCGCGGGCAGCGAAGCTGCCTCCTTCTCGCGCAGCGCCTTCTGCTCCGCGGCCAGATTTGCAGCTTCTTCGGCAAGCTGCTTGGCACGCTCTTGCTGCATCGCCTGGAGTGAATCCTGGACGAGACGATTCTGGTCTTGCAGTTGCGCCGCTTGCTCGGCCAGCTTTGCCTGCTCGTCGCGAATCGCCTCGATCTGTCGCGCCAGATCGGCGTCGCTGGGTGGCTGATCGTCGAGCAATTTCTGCAGCCGTTCGGCCAGGGCGTTCTGCCGTTTCGCCAGCTTATCGAGCTGGAACTGGTCGAGCCGATCTTGAGTCACGAAATTGTTCCAATCGACCAGGCGATCGAGCTTCTTGGCCGCCTGCCGCAGTTCGTCATGTGCGGCTTGCAAATCCTTCTGGGCATCGGCGAGCGGGCGATCCTTCTCGGTGAAGCGTTGCAGCGCCTCGCCGCTCTTCATCATTTCGTGCTCAGCGATGTCGAGAAAATGCTCGGCGAGCTTGGCCAGTTCCGGGTTGGCGCCGAAGCGCTCCCCCGCGGCCAGGAGATCGACCGCAATTTCACGATTGAACGCCCGCAGCGACTCCGCCTGCTTGATCTGCGCCGGCGTCAAGGCGGTCTGCTGATGGATCGCGCGCTGCATCGGCACTACCTGGTCGATCTCGCTTTGCACTTTCTGCCTGATTTTCTCAATGACATCGCGCACCTCATCGCCCTGGGCCTTGGCCTGTTGCTTGAGAAAATCCTCGACCGAGCGATCGACGCGCAAGCTGATCCAGGCCGCGCCGTCGGACGGTGCAATCGTGATGTTCGGCGCCAAATCGAGCGGCGGAAGCACGGTCGGGGATTGCTGAACCTCGCCTTTTTTGAGGTCGCGATTGTCGGCAGCGTGGACGCGAAACCGAATGCGGTCCCCTTCCTTCAGCGTGCCCGGCAGCGGCAGCCAATCGTTGATCGCCAGGGTCTTCTTGCCGGCGGCGTTTAGCCACTTTTCGACACGCGGCGCGTCGTCATTGACAGAGTATTCAAAGTTGATCGCGCCGAGCCCCTCGTTGTCCTCGATTGCCGTTTGCAACTTCAGCAGATCGCCCGGTGCAACGCGGTATTCCTGGCTAGACAGGAGCGTGGCGCCATGCAGTCGCAGCGTCTGCGTGAAGCGCGGCGCCGCATCGGCGCGGACGATCCAGCGTCCCAGCGGCAACGTCGTCGTCAGGCCATGCTCCAGGTCGAGGGCCAGTTCTGCCCGGTGCACGCCTACCTTCTCGGCGACCACATCCGCAGATTGGGGACGACCATCCGGCCCCTGCTGCACCTCCACGACGGTCACGGCCTCGCCCGTTCCGTCGGCGCCCTCCGCAAGCGACTTGATGCGAAGCCGCGCACGCGCTGGCATGCGATCGAGCGGCAACGAGACGCGAATCTTGCTGTACCGCACGATCTCAATCGTTCCTCGGTTGCCGTCCTCCAGAGCAATCGGTTTCGGACGGTTCTTCATGTAGGCCGGCGGGCTCACGATCAACTCGGGTGCTGCCTTGAAAACCGGGGCATCAACCAGGGTGACGGCAAACGGCGTACTTTCGAGCCCGCCCGCTTTCGCGACGCACCGCAGCGGCTGATTGACGTCGTCGAACGTCACGACGAATCGTCCCGCCTCACCGGTCGTCATCGGCACGCCGGTGACTTCACCGGACTCCGATTGACAAACAAGCTCGCACGACGTCGGCATCTCCGCGCGCAAATCGTGCAGGTAAATCTGCACTTCGACCTGGCAATTGCCGCCGCGCAAGGCGTATCCGTTCGTCCCTTCGATAGTAAAGGGCACGACCGGCGTCACCCAGGCTGAAAAGTAACGCTCGGTGAATGAAGAAAATGCCGGCAGGAAACAAAGACCGACAAACACGCCCGTCATGATCGCCGCCGAGCGCAGCAGCGTCCGACGTTCCTTGACGAGCGGGCACGCCTCCCGCGCATCGACCTCTGTCAGCATCGGCTCGGTTTCGGCTTGCAGCATCTGGGCGAACGCCGACGAACGCTCCCCTTCGGGCAACTGCACGAGCGTCACCAATCGTTCGGCAAGTTCGGGATGGCTCTTCTCGAGAAGGTGGGCCAGGCCGATGCGATCAGGTCGAACGAGCCAGGTCAGCGCCGCATCGACGGCGAACAGCATCACCGCCAGGGCGCCCGTGATGCCCGATGCCAGTCGCAGGCCCCACGTTGGGATGCCGATCAGCAGGTCCGCGCAGAAGCACATGAGAAATGCGGCCGCGATGATCCCCGTGAAGCGATGCAGTTTACCGAGCCAGCGTTTCCAGCGCACACGGCTGCTCAATCGCTGCAGCGCATCATCAGCGTCAGTCTTACAGGAAAGTGCATTCAAGGCAGGATTACCTGCGGAGGGAGGGCGCGAACGATCAAAGATATGATACGCGACAACCGAGCGGCAATGCAAGGAAGAAACCCGAGCGTTCCAAAATAATGGCGCTAACCCGCAAATTTCAGTGCGCCGTGAAGTTGTGTTTCCTCAGCGGGAGTCAGTCCCGTCCGGCAACTATCGTTCTAGCCGGTAGCAATCGGAGTGGCAGTGGAGGTAACGAAATTGCCAAAGCCTTCGATGGAAAGGGTCGCTTTGGCGACTCCGCGAGTCTGTGGGCCGTAACATGAGTGAACGCTGAGCAGGCCTCGAAACGGGTGATGTGGGAGCCGACCTGTCTGAATTTCAGGGGAGGCCAAAGTCGCTGGGGTAGCGAACGATGCACGCACCCAGTGGTCCCGCCGGGGTAGTGGCGACGGCACGCAGGCACAGGAGAAACACGAAACACGGGAAGCCCCAGCGGTGGCGGTGCGTGACCGCCAACCAGACGCCCGCGAGGGACAGGCCGGGCCGTGTGGGGTGACGGAGAGGTTCGTAGTACCGTCGAAGCCGGGTAACTCCGGTGGAGGGAAGGGACCTCAGTTCAAGGTCAACGTCCGAAGTAGCCCAGAGCCGGTGGATTGACATGAGTCTAGTACCCACGTTAACGGTTAAGAAGCTGCAGGAGGCGTTGCAGGCCAAAGCGAAGGGATCACGCACGTATCGTTTCTACGCGCTCTACGACAAGGTGTACCGCTTCGACGTTCTCGAACATGCCTTGGCGCGTTGCCGGGAGAACCGGGGCGCTCCGGGCGTGGATGGGCAGACGTTCGAAGACATCGAGAAGTACGGCGAAGAGAAGTGGCTGGGTGAACTGGCGGAGGAACTCAAAAAGAAGACGTATCAACCGCAAGCAGTCCGGCGAGTTTGGATACCGAAGCCGGACGGGAATCAACGGCCGTTGGGCATTCCAACGATCCGTGATCGCGTGGTGCAGATGGCGGCAGTGCTGATTCTCGAACCGATCTTCGAGGTCGATCTGCAACCGGAGCAGCACGCGTACCGACGGCATGAATGTCGAAGCCACGTTGCACAACCTGCAACGCGATTTCTTGCTCGATCTGTCCAGCGGCTTTGTCTACGACTGCCTGTTCGATGCGGCCGCGGCGCTGGACATGGCCGAGCATCGCCACAAAGTGATCGAGCGTTTCCGCGGCGTCTTGTGTGTCGATGAGATTCACAATGTATTGCTAAAGGTTCCTGGGAATCGGCATGTGTGAGGTTTCCGGCGGATCGGGTATACTTTGGTTACCCGGCCCGGTGGAGGTTTTACGATGTCGAGACGATCCGAGTTTACGGTCGAGGAACGGCGGGAAGCGGTGCTGGCACTGCTGCGCCGGGTGGAGGCTGTCGCGCCGTTGGCACGGCGGTATGGGATCAGCGTGCTGACGCTGCATCGCTGGCGTGATGAGTTCATCGCCGGCGGCGAGGCGGCGCTGGCCAAGGGTAAGGACGGCAGCGATGCACGCGACCAAGAGATCCGCGCGCTGAAGGCCGAGTTGGAGGAGCGGACGATGACGATCGGC
>JACQFG010000385.1 GCA_016200155.1 Planctomycetota bacterium
CGCCCCTGGACTTGGAATCCATCAAAGACCGCGACCCGCGCACCTACGAACTCTTCACCGTCGGCCTCGACGCCATGCCGCTCACCGACAAGAAGACCTACGAGCTGCTCCAGCGCGGCGAGGCGCGCGGCGTGTTCCAGCTCGAATCGGACGGCATCCGCGAGCTGCTCAAACGCATGAAGCCCGACAACATCCGCGACCTCATCGCCACCAACGCCCTTTATCGCCCCGGGCCGCTCTCCGGCGGCATGGTCGATGCCTATGTCAATCGCAAGCATGGCCGGGAGAATCCGACCTATGCCCATCCGATCATGGAGAGCATCCTCAAGGAGACGTATGGCATTCTCGTCTATCAAGAGCAGTGCATGCAGATCCTCAATCAGCTCGGCGGCATCGAGCTGGCCAGCGCCTATGCGTGCATCAAGGCGATCTCGAAGAAGAAGGAAGACATCATCAACGCTCGCCGCGTCGATTTCATGAAAGGCGCCCAGGATCTCGGCGTGGACGAGACGACCGCCAAGGACATCTTCGATCTCATCTGCCACTTCGGCGGGTACGGCTTCAACAAGTCACACTCCGCCGCCTATGCCAAGCTCGGCTATCAGACGGCGTACCTGAAGACGCATTATCCCGCCGAGTTCATGGCCGCGCTTTTGACCAGCGAGATCGAGGACTCGAACAAGCGCGACATCATGGTCGAGCACATCGACGACGCCCGCCGGCTCGGCGCCGAGGTGCTGCCGCCCAGCATCCAGGAAGGCGAGGCCGACTTCACTGTCAAGGACGGCAAGATCATCTTCGGCCTCCTGGCGATCAAGGGCCTGGGACGCGGCGCTGCCGAGGACATCGTGCGGGCCCGGACGGCAGGCGGGCCGTTCAAGGACTTCTTCGATTTCTGCGAACGCATCGATCAGAAGATCGTGCCCAAGGCTGCCATCGAACGGCTCATCAAGGTCGGCGCCTTCGATTGCACCGGCGCCAAGCGGGCCCAACTCTGGGACGCGCTCGGCGGCGCACTGCAAGCCGCCAGCCAGGCCCAGGACGACAAACGCCACGGCCAGGGCAGCCTTTTCGATGCCGGCGAGTCGTCGAACGGCGACGGCGCTCCTCAAGCGGCGAACGAAGGGCTGCGCAACATCCCCGAATGGATCCCCCTCGAAAAGCTCAAGTTCGAAAAGGAATCGCTCGACTTCTACATCTCCAGCCATCCGCTCGGGCAGTTCGAGGAAACGCTGAAGCGGTTCTCGTCGCATGCCGCGACCGATCTGCGCAATTGCGACGCCAACGCGGAAGTCTTCATGGGCGGCATGTTGACCGTCGTTCGGCTCATGAACACCAAGACCGCTCGCAACGGCAACTCGCGCTATGCGCGCTTCAAGCTCGAGGATTTCTCCGGCGCGGCCGAGTGCGTCATGTGGCCTGACGTTTACGTCAAGTACAAGGACCTCGTCGTCGAGGACAAGATCTGTTTCGTGTGCGGCACCGTCGAGCGCAAGACCGATCAGCCGATCCTCGTGGCGACGCGCATTGTCTCGATGGAGCAGGGCCAGCTCGAACGGACGACGGGGTTGGTGCTGCTGATGGACCTGACCGACGAGGGCGAGGCGGACCTGCGCAAGCTCGAATCGATCAAGACGGTGCTCGGCCGATCGCGCGGCAATCTGCCGGTGTTCTTGCACGTGCGCGACGGGCTCGGGAAGTGGCTGCGGATGAAGGCGGGGTCGGAGCTGAGCGTCAACCCGACCACGCTCAGCAAGGCGGACCTGGAAACGATCCTGGGCGTGGGCCGCGTGGAATTCTCGCGTCAAGGCAATGGCATGGTCCGAGCCTGAAGCGTAAGCGAAGGACATGGAATCCTTCGCTTACGCTGCAGGCTCTGATATCATTGGTCCTTCTTGCCGTCGAATTGGTCCGGCAGCAATGAGTCCTTCAAGGAGTAATTGTGGGCCTTCTGGAGGCCCTCGATAAATTCGGCCCGATAGCGCTCGGCGAAGTCCTTCTGGGCGCGATCGACGAACAGGTCGCGATTCATGCCGTGCTGCATCTGGATCATCATCATCCTCATTTGCGGATCGAGATAGCGGGCGCCGATCAGGGCGGCTCGGAAGCCATCGACGTCTTCGCGCGGCTTGGCGGTGACCATGGCGACATAATAAACGGAGCGCGCCTTGTTGGGGAGGATCTGCACGAAGCGGGCCGGGTCCTTATGGGCTTTCGCCTCCTCGTAGAGTTCCTTGTTGATGTCGTCGATGTCCTTGTTCTCCTTGCCGCCCAGCTCGATCGGTCCCTGGAGGTTGTAGAGCCGAACGATCTGGTCCATCATGTTGTCGGGCGGATAGACAAAGGTGTCCTTGGGGATGGACGGCGGGAAGTAATCGAAGTAGTTGTTGGCCAGCTTATCCTTCTCCAGCAGGTGCAGGTCGGCGAGCGTGATGAGGTCGCGCTGCTTCTTCTCGAGCTCGGTGCCCTTGGCCCAGGGCTTCAGCAATTCATCGACGCGCGTCTTGATCTTCGCGGGGTCGTTCTTGTTGTTGATCATTTCCTGGCTGATCTTCTTGGCATGAGGCAGGGCCTGCTCGTCGCGGGCACGCTTGAACTTCCAGCCGTCGATGACCCGCTTGCGGACGTCTTGCAGATCGGATTGCTTCTTGGTCGCCCCCGCGATCTGGTTGTCGACGCTGTAGAGCTTGTTCTGCACGGCGACGTCGCCCGGCTTCTTCTTGAGTTCATCGAGCAGGGTGGTACGCTGATCGCCGGCCTGCTTCAACTCGTCGCCGAGCTGTTTCAGGTCCTCGATGACCTGCTTGTAATCGCCGCGGCGCTCGGGGTTGATCTCATCGGTGCGCCAGAACAGGATCGGCATGGCGGCAGTCTTGTAGAGGGCAAGCTTGGTCCCCTCCGGCCGGTCCGGGTCCTGGTCATCGAGGAACTTCTTCATGCGCTGATAATCTTCCCCCTTGACGCCGCGGTGCAGCGCCTGCGGGAGGAAGCGGTTGCCGCGCGTCTTGGTGCTGTCCACCTCCGGAGGCCAAGGCTTGGCCTGGTATTTCCCGATGGCGGCAAACGGCTCGTTGCCGAAAAACATCTTGTGGAAGTCCTCCGGTTTAAGCCGGCGCTCGGGGGTATCGCGGCCTTCGAAAAGGTTGATCTGATCGATGTATTTCAGGTAGGCTTCGCGGAGCGGTTCCAGCTCCGTGGCCTGCCCGATCGTGAACTCGTCGTAGTAGTTCCCCTTCTGGCCGTCGGCAGGCCCGTGCGTCAGCTTCAGCTTGGGGACGAGATCGCCGAGTTCGCCGCGGAAGTTCTCCGCCGGGGCGACGGCGCTGCTGGCCTTCTTCAGTGCTTGCATGGCGGTGAGGAACCGGGCACGCGCCCATTCCTCGGCGGTGCGGCGGGCGATCATGTCTTCCAGCTCGCGCTGCACCGTCTCGGTCGTGTACGTGGGGCGAACGGGCACCGCTCTCATGAATGGCGGCGAAATCGTCGGGTCCATGCACAACGAGGTGGCGGCGATGCCGAGCGGCGACTGGTTGAAACTCGCCGCAAAGAGCGTGGCGTAAGCCGGGGCGCGGCGTTTGGCCTCCGAGGTGAGCGCGACCTCAAGCTCCTCATCGTTCGAGGCGATCTTGTCGAGGACCTTTTCGCCCTTGGCACGCAGCTTGATCAACGCATCCTGATAGGCATCGTCATTGGTAACGATTTTGGCGGGCGCCTGGGCCTTGGGATCGGCGACCGTATTCCCGGTGAGCGGGTGCTGCTTCGTGCCCCAGGCGAGGAAGCCGGCCAACCCATGCTCCGGGGCGAACGTGGAGGCGGCGATCAGGCTGGCGACCGACTGCGGATGCCGGCTGGCATAGTACGCCAGCACCGGCGCTGCGTGGTCCTTCTCGCACAAGAGCGCCGCTTCGCGGTAAAGGCCGACCCTGGAGGTTTCTTGCTCATACTGCAATTTGAGTCGCGCGAGGTGCTCCTTGGCGATTGCTTCCTGGTCCCCGAACGGCTGGAGCCGCTTGATCTGCCCGACGGCCCGGGCGAGGTTGAAGAAATCCGGCGACGTCGGGTCCGCGTACAGGTAATGGAAGCTGGCGCGCTGCGGGTTGTCGATGCCCCACTTCGGCGAACTCGGATCGTATTGCTCGGCCTTATGCTCGTCAAAAAAGGCCTCCTCCTCGGCCGGCCCGGGCTCGCGCACCTTCTCCTTGACCATGGGTTTGTCGCCGCCGACCTCGAAGCGGTTTTTCGCGAAGTCCTCGACGAACACGGGGATCAACTTCACCTCGAAGGGGGAGCGCTTGGCCTTGTGGGCGTCCCAGATTTGGGCCAGCGTCATGGGCGCCCGCATCTGGTCCGGGAGGTCGGGTTCGAACGGTTTGTAGCCCAGTTCCTGCTTCTGCCGCAGCAGGTAAGAGCTGGGTTGGGAGCCGAAGACGGCGTACTGGGCCATGCGGACGCGGAATTCCTCGGCGACGGCTTGAGTGAGGTCCAC
>JACQFG010000378.1 GCA_016200155.1 Planctomycetota bacterium
ATTGCTAATTGTCAATTGCTGATTTCTGAGGAACAGCCGCACAAGCAGAGGCTCTCGCATGATTCAGCCCTGGTCCGAACGACAGCGTCAGGCGTTGCGGGCGTTTCGCAAGGCGATTGCCGCCCGTGCCGAGCGCGAGGGGGCCGTGGCCGAGGAGGCGCACAGCCGGCAGCACGACATGGACCAGCAGCATGCCGGCGAGCAGGGGCGCGTCGAGCGCGAGTTCGCCGCCGCCCAGGCCGACGCCGTCAGCAAGGCCGACCAGGCGCGCAAGCAACTGCAAGAACGCCAGGAGCGCGACCGCGACAAGCTGCAGCGCGAATACCTCAAGGGCAAGGAAAAAAATCGCGAGGCGTACCTCGAAGCCAAGGCCAAGCTCGAAGGGGAGTTCCGCGAATCGCGCTGGACCACCAGCACCGTCTACGAGGCCGACAAGCGCGTCGCCAAGGAGCAGATGAACGACGCGCTCAACTCTTCCAAGACGCTCCTGCGCCGGGTCGTGACCGACTGGCGCACGGCCCGCAAGCAGATCGAGCCGCTCGATTTCATCGACGACATCGACCCGCTTGACCCGGCCACGATCAACGCCAAGGAGGGGGACCCGTGGGCGCGCATGCAGCAATGCGCCGACCAGGTCGCGGCCGACCTGCGCGACTTCCAGACCATGCGCAGTCCGACTTTTATCAACGGCTGGAAACCGTGGTTCCTTCTCATCCTCCTCTGGCTCATCCTAACGGCGCCGGGCATGCTGGGATTCTTCCTGAGCAACCTGGAGCTCTACTGGCTCGGCGGGGCGCTGGCCGCGACGGTGGTGCTGCCGATCGGCTACTGGCTCGTGACCTACCTGCGCCGCAAGACGAATACGCGCATCATCGCCCTTTGGCTGTCGCTGCGCCATGCCGCCCACCTGGCGCGCATGCTGCGCCCGGTGTGCCTGCGGCTCGCCAAGCGTGCCTATCTCGACAAGAAGCGGCAAAGCATGCGGCGCAACCGCCAGTTACTGCGTGCGAGCATCGAGGTGGCCCGCAAGAACCTGAACGACCTGCGCCGCGAACGCGATCAGGTCCACAAGGAGCACGAACGCGCCTTCAAGAAGCGTTTTGCCGCCCAGGTTGACGTGCAAGAACATGAAATGCGCGAGGTCGATGAAGCCTACGCCCGCGCCCAGCAGGAGGCAAAGGACCGCCACGACGTCGAGCTGCGCCTGGTCGAGGCTGCCCACGCTCAGAAACGCGAGGACAATCACCACTGGCACACGCAGGCCTGGACGGCGCTATTGCGCGACTGGAAGTCGGGCTGCGATCAGTTCCTGCAGGTATGCCAAACCGTTGCCAAGGAAACCGCGCAGGCGTTTCCACCGTTGACGAAGCCGATCACGCTGCCGAAGGCGCTGCCGTTCGGCTTGCCGCTGGGCTCGATGCACTGGTCGCTCGACATGTTTCCGAATGGGCTGCCGCGCGACCCGCAATTGCCTCGGCCGGACCTGTCGAAGATTGCGATCCCCGCCATGCTGGCGTTTCCACAGCGGGCGTCGCTTCTAGTGCGCGCTCACGACGACGGCAAATCCGCCGCCGTCGCGGTCCTGCAAACGCTGCTCTTGCGCACATGGACCGCGATGCCCGCCGGCAAGGTCCGCTGCACCATCATCGACCCGGTCGGCCGCGGCGAGAACTTCTCCGCCTTCATGCACCTGGCCGATCACGACGAGAAGCTCGTCGACTATCGCATCTGGACCGAAGCCTCGCAGATCGACGAACGGCTCACGAACCTGACCGTCCACATGGAGAACGTGCTGCAAAAATATCTGCGCAACCAGTACGAAACACTGGCCGAGTACAACGTGCAGGCGGGCGAGGTCGCGGAACCGTTCCATTTCCTGATCGTCGCCCATTTTCCCGTCAACTTCGGCGAGGATGCGGCGCGACGCCTGGTCAGCCTTGCCAGCGCCGGCGCGCGCTGCGGCATCTACACCTTCGTGCTGACCGACACGAAGCAGCCGACGCCGCACGGGTTCAACATTGCCGACCTGGAAAACGTTTGCACGATCCTGAACTGGGAAAAGGACCACTTCAAGTGGGAGGACGGCGACTTCGGCACGTTCCCGCTGGCGCTGGAAAAATCGCCGCCGGCGCAGCGCTGCACGGAGCTGCTGTCGCAGGTCGGTGAGGCGGCGGTGCGTTCGAGCAAGGTCGAGGTGCCGTTCGAGTGGATCATGCCGCCGCGCGACGCCTGGTGGACGT
This sequence comes from Planctomycetota bacterium, assembly GCA_016200155.1. GTDB lineage: Bacteria > Planctomycetota > Planctomycetia > Gemmatales > Gemmataceae > SIAQ01. The sequence goes on from JACQFG010000378.1 coordinate 2,241, forward strand.
CCGACAGCGGCGCCGGCATTCGCGTGCCGATCGGCCGATTCGGCGCTCAGGGCAAGCAGATGCTCGAGCTGGGGCAGGGCACCTCGCAGCACGTCCTCGTCGCGGGCAAGACCGGCTCGGGCAAATCGACACTGCTGCACGTGCTCATCTCGCAGCTCGCCATGTTCTATAGCCCCAGCGAGGTCGAGCTGTACCTGATCGACTTCAAGAAGGGCGTCGAGTTCAAGGCGTACGCCACGCTGTCGTTGCCGCACGCCCGCGTCATCGCCGTCGAGAGCGAACGTGAGTTCGGCCTGAGCGTGCTGCAACGGCTCGACGGCGAGCTGAGCCGGCGCGGTGAAATCTATCGCACCGCCGGCGTCAACGACTTGGCCACCTATCGCGAGGCCGGCCGCAAGAACCCCGAGCTGCCCCGCTTGCCGCGCATCATGCTGATCGTCGACGAGTTCCAGGAGTTCTTCATCGAAGACGACAAGCTCGCCCAGGAAGCGTCGCTGCTGCTCGACCGTCTCGTGCGCCAGGGCCGAGCGTTCGGCATGCACGTCCTGCTCGGCTCGCAAACGATCGGCGGGGCGTACAGCCTTGCGCGCAGCACGATCGACCAGATGGCGGTCCGCATCGCGCTGCAGTGCAGCGAGGCCGACGCCCACCTGATCCTGAGCCGCGACAACACCGAGGCGCGCTTGCTGTCGCGCCCCGGCGAAGGTATCTACAACCCGATGCACGGGATGCTTGAGGGCAATCACCTCTTCCAGGTCGTTTGGCTCAATGACTCGAAGCGCGACGATCTGTTACGGCAAATGCGCGAGCTGGGCCGGCAGCGCGAGGACTTCCTGACGCCGATCGTCTTCGAAGGCGCCGCTCCTGCTGACATGACGACCAATCACCTGCTGAAAAAGCTCTGGCACGATCCCGCGAAGCCGACGGCGACCTGGCATGCCTGGCTCGGCGATGCGGTCGCCATCAAGGACCCGACGAGCGCCGTCTTCCGCAAGCAATCGGGCTCCAACGTGCTGATCCTCGGCCAGCAGGAGGAGATCGCCATCAGCCTGACCGTGTCGAGCCTGGTCAGCCTGAGTGCCGGCGTCGATGCGTCGCTCGCGGAGCCGACGATCCATCTCGTGATCGGCCAGGCACTCGATGCGGTCAGCGAGGAGCTGGTCAAGCAGCTCAGCGAGGTCCTGCCGATTCGCCTCTGGCTGCCGCGCGACCTGGGCACGCTGCTGACTCAGCTCGCCGACGACATCGAGCGCCGCGCCCAGACCATGGCGCCGCCGCAATTCTTGTTCGTGTACGGC
>JACQFG010000379.1 GCA_016200155.1 Planctomycetota bacterium
GCTGTCTTCGTTTAGCGCCCGCAGTGCGCCGCGCGCTCGCGCGGCGCACTGCGGGCGCTAAACGAGGAAATCAATTGTCATACTTCGCAAACCACGCCAGCACTCTTCGGTATACGTCCTCGCGATGCCGTGGCGCGCGGATGCCGTGGCCTTCGTTCGGATAGATCACCATCTGCGTCGGCACGTTGTTCGCCAGCAGCGCCTGATGAAACGCCTGGCCCATCGGCAACGGACAACGCCGATCGTCGCGGGCGTGCAGGATCAGCGTCGGCGTCTTCACCTTGTTCGCATACGTCAGCGGGCTGTGCTTCTTGTAACGCTCCGGCTGTTCCCACGGCAATCCGCCGAGTTCCCACGTCGTCCAGCTTTGCAGATCGCTGAGGCCGTACATCATGTTCATGTCGGTGACGGCGTTCTGGGCGACGGCGGCGCGGAATTGATGGGTCTGCCCGACGAGCCAGCTGGTCATGAAGCCGCCGTAGCTGATGCCGTAGACGAACTGCCGTTTCGGATCGACCTTGCCCTCCTTGACGAGATGATCGATGCCGGTGAGGATGTCGCGCATATCGCCGCCGCCGAGATCGAGCCGATCGGCATCGAGGAACTTCTTGCCGTAGCCGGTCGAACCGCGAAAGTTGGGCTGGAAGACGGCGTAACCGTGGGCGGCGAAGAGCTGGACGGTGACATCGAAGCCGACAACGGATCGACCGTGCGGTCCACCGTGCGGGTACACTATGAGCTTGTAGGGGGGCTTGAAGGCGGATTCCGGTGCCGGGGTAGTTAGAAAACCCTCAACCGTGAAGTCATCATTTTTCCATGTGAATATGTCGGTTGCCGATTCCAATCTGTTTTCAATAGGCAATTTCGACGGGATGAGGCGGAGTTCCCGAATCATCCGTTCGGAGAACCGAGTACCGATGTCACTCAATAGCTTCCCACTTTGTACATCGAACAGTCTGGTGACCATCGACCCGCCAATTTCGTTTCTGATCCAAATCGATCGCGTGTCTTCCCAGCAATCCGACGGCATAGGAAAGGCAGGCATCTTCCGAAGCTCGGCGTAATCTTTTTCAGTCGCATTGCTAGTTAACACAACTCGCCGCCGCATTTCGCCGGCGCCAAGGGAGACAGTGCAAAGATCAAACATATCCCGATGCGGCCCTTTGCGCGGCACGCTCAGATACGCGATCTGCTTGCCGTCCGGCGACCAGCGTGGCGACACGTCGGGGCCGGGGTTGGTGGTGAGCTGCGTTTGCTTCTTGGTGGCGATGTCGATCAGGTAGAGGTCGAAGTTCTTGTTGATGCTGAAGCGCACCGATTCGCGGTCCTTCGACTTGTTGGCGACGACGACGAGCGACTTGCCGTCGGGTGACCATTGCGGATCGCCGTACCAGACGTCGTCCTTGGTGATTCGCTCGATTCTCTTCTTCGTGGCGACCTGGGTCGGCTCCTTTTCCAACTCGGCGATCCAGATCTGCGCGGGGCCGTAGCCGGTGTAGCCTTCACCTTGATCGGGACGCACGATCTCGACGTCGTTCTCGATCTCCTCCCTGGTGCGCGGGTCCTTGCCGTCGTCGGCTACGAAGACGAGCCGCTTGCTGTCGGGCGAAAACGCGACTCGGCCATAGAAGCCGTCATGAAACACACGCCCATGCCCGCGGCCGTACCTCACGAGCGGCAGCGCCTTGGACGACTTCAGGTGGTACAGCCAAACATCGACCGATGCGTCCGAATAGGCCGGCGCGCCCGGATTTTGCTTGCCGGGCGGTGCATGCCTTCGATCGCTGAGGAACGCGATCCACTCCCCGTCCGGCGACACCACCGGCGAACGTCCGTCCGGCTCATCGTTCTCCAGCGGCTTGCGATTCTCGCGCTTGTCGGTCACGAGCCAGAGCGAATGGCGTTCCTGCTTCGTCTTCGCATCGATCCACACGCGCTCGTAGACGAGCTTCTCCTCCTTGGGAAACAGCGTCGGCGACTTGACGCTCTCCATCAGATAGAGGTCCTCGATCGCGAACGGCTTTTTCTTTTCCTGGGCGTTGACGTGGGGCACGTTTCCAACGTGCCCTTCCGAGGCGTGGCACGTTGAAAACGTGCCCCACAAAGACACCGACATTGACAAACACGCGAACCAGCGAACCGTAGCCATGGTCGAGTTCTCCCGCTTCGAGGAAGTCAAGGTCCGTTGATTGTACAATATTTGCACGCCGACGCGCCGCAAAATGCAACGCGACGATTTTAATTTCGTTGCACGTGTTTCACGTGTTTCACGTGTTGCACGTGTTTCACGTGTTTCATGTGTTTCACGTGTTTCATGGGAGGGGGGGGTGGTGAAATGCGTGAAACACATGCGCGCTTGCATCCCGCGCGCCGGGACGATAGGCTGCTCTGATCGATCATCAACCAACTCCAGGAGCGAACCATGTGGACCATCGCACTCGCCTGCTGCATCTTGATCCTCGCCGCTGTTCCCGTCAGTGCCGGCGATGATTTGAAGCAGGCCGTCACGTTTTACGCGTCGTTCGACGAGAGCCTGATGCCGGAGATCGGCGTTGGGCCGATCATGACGCGTTCCGGCGACCCGACGGACCCGACCAAGTTGACCTTTGAGGCCGGTTTCAACAAGAACATCTACAAGATCGCCAAGGGCAAGGGCGTCGCCGGCGGTTGTCTGGACGCGACCGAGGTGCTGCCCAACCGCGGGCGATTCTATTATCCCGTCAAGGGCAACCTCGCCTACAAGAAGGGCGGTTGGGGCGGGGCGTGCTCGATGTGGATCAACATGGACCCGCAGGCGCTCAAGCTGCAGTTCTGCGATCCGGTGCAGATCACGCAGAAGGGAGCGAACAACGGCGGCATTTGGTTCGACTTCAACGACGCCAAGCCGCGCGACCTGCGCATGGGCGTCTTCCCCGCCGTGCCGGCCGGCACGGTCGGCGCCAAGGAGAGCGACGCCGACGCCCCGATGGTGCGCGTCCCCAAGGTCGCCTTCAAGGCGGGCGAATGGCATCACGTCGTCCTGTCGTGGTCGAACTTCGACACCGGCAAGAAGGACGCGATCGCCACGCTCTACATCGACGGCAAAAAGATCGGCGCCGTCAAGGATCGCGCCATCGCCATGGACTGGGACATCGAGAAGGCCGGCATCTACACGGCGGTAGGGTATACGGGCTTGCTGGACGAGATGGCGTGCTTCAATCGAGCGCTGACGGCCGACGAGGTGGCGGCGCTGCACAAGACGCCGGGGTTGTTGCAATCGTTGAAGAAGTAACATTTTCGTTTACGTTTAGCGCTCGCA
>JACQFG010000001.1 GCA_016200155.1 Planctomycetota bacterium
CCAGCGGGGCGACATCCTCGGGCTCCAGGCGGCCGCCGATCGGCGTCATCGATTGCTCGATCTCGGCGAAGGTGATGCCGCGGCGCTTGGCGTCGTACTCGAGCCGCTTGTCGTTCATGACGGTGTGCACCGGGCCGGGACAGATCGCGTTGACGGTGATGCCCTCCTTGGCGATCTCCAGCGCCAGCGTGCGCGTCAGGCCGAGCAAGCCGTGCTTGCTGGCCGCGTACGCCGCGCCGTGCAGGCTCGGCATCTTGCCGTTGATGGACGCGATGTTGATGATGCGGCCCCACTTCTTCTGACGCAGGTGCGGCAGCACGGCCTTGCTCAGCTTGTACGGCACCGTGAGGTTGAGGTAGAGCGTGCGTTCCCAAAACTCGTCGTTGAAGTCCGCGATGGGCCGCGGATCGGAACTCGAACCGAGACCGGCATTGTTGACGAGGATGTCAACGGGCCCCAGCTTGGCCGTCATTTGTTGAAGGATCGTGGCCGGCGCGTCCTTGTGCAGAAGGTCCGCGACGATGGCGACGGCCATTCCGCCGGTTTTCGTGATGGCCTGCACGGCGTCATCCAGTTCGGAGGCGGTGCGGGCCGTGATGCCGACCCGGGCGCCGGCCTGCGCCAGCGCGACGGCAATCGCCCGGCCGATGCCGCGCCCCGCGCCGGTGACCAGGGCGATTCGATTTTGCAAGGAAAACATGATCGGCCTTTCAGTTGTACGTCAACCGGAATCGTCTGTGGGGCACGTTTTCAACGTGCCACTCCAAGCGTTTTGCGTGGGGCGGCACGTTGCAAACGTGCCCCACAAATCTCTCGCCTGTATCAAATCCGCCGCCCAGGCCGCGACCCTGACGGCGTGCAGTATAGAATAGTCTGCGTCGCCAGAATTTCCTCATCGAACCGCCGCCCAGGGAAGGACCCGCACATGACCAGCCCCCTTCGCTCGCTGATCGCCTGCGGCACCAAGGTCTGGCTCGACTCGATCGATCCCGACCTCGTGCAGCGCAACCGCGCCCTCGGCGCGACCGGAGCGACCTCGAATCCGATCATCATCGGCGACCTCATCAAGACCGGACGCTTCGATCAAGACCTCGCGCGACTGATGCGCGACGGGCGCAACGATGAAGATATCACCTGGCAGCTCACCGACATGCTCGTCCGCCAGGCCCAGAAGGTCTTCCAGCCAAGCTGGGAAGCGACCAAGGGAGACGACGGCTACGTCAGCTTCGAACTCGATCCGCTCCTGGAAGATCCCACGCTCAACGTCCCGCTGGCCGATCGAACGAAGAAATACATCGAGCTGGGCAAGAAGTGGAGCGCCGGGCACAGCAACCGCATGATCAAGATTCCTGCGACCCCTGCCGGCATCGCGGCACTGGAGGAACTGGCCGCAGCCGGCGTCACCATCAACGTGACACTCACCTTCACGCCCCGGCAGTACATCGCCGCGCGCGACGCCATCTGGCGCGGCGCCCAGCGGCGCGGTTCGCTGGCGGCATTCAAATCGGTGTACAGCATCTTCGTGAGCCGCGTCGACGTCTATACCGAGCAGCACGTCGCCCAGCTTTCGCCGGCGGCGCAGGGCCTGGTCGGCATCGTCAATGCCAAGCAGATCTGGCAGATGAATCAGCAATTCTGGGCCGACAAGCGCGTGCCGCTCAAGCAGGAGATCATCTTCGCCAGCACCGGCACGAAGAAGCCGACCGACAATCCGACCAAGTACGTCGAGGCGTTCGCCGGCTCGGACATCGAGACCAACCCGCCCGCCACCAATGACGCCGCCGAGGCGAGCGGCCAGACGTTCACGCGCCAGGTCGACCAGATGCCCGCGCCGGCCGTGATTGCCGAGATCGATCGGCTCGTCGATCTGCAGAAACTCGAAGACGTGCTGATGGCGGAGGGGATCAAGAAGTTTGCCGACCCGCAGAAGGCGCTGCTGGCGTTGATCGCCAAGAAGCGCACCGAATTGACGAAGTAGCGTGTTCCGATCCTGAGCGCCAAGCGAAGGGCCGCGGTTGCCCTTCGCTGGCGCTCCGGCTCGGAGTGAACTCGCGCGCGGCAAATGGGGGGATCGCATGTTGCACCGAATTCTCATCGTTGCGGCGCTGGCGTGCGCGTGTGCATCCTTGCCGGGCCAACAGCCCGACGACGATGACGATCCCGATCCCAAGGTCCTCGAACGCCTGGCCAACGATCTCGGCAGCGACGATTTCCCCAGCCGCGAAGCTGCGATGATCGCCGCGCGCAAGATCGGCGATCCGATCGTTCCCTTCCTGCGCCGCAACGAGAACAGCACCGACACGGAACTGCGGCGGCGCACGCGCGACTTGCTTGCCGACATCGAGAAAGCCGGCCAGCGTTTTTCGTTGACGGGACACGAGAAGGCAGTCATGAACGTGGCCGTCGTGCCCGGTGATCGTCAGGCGCTTTCCGCCGGCGCCGACGGCACGATTCGACTATGGGATTTGACCGACGGCAAGCAGCTCCGACGCTATGAGGGCCACATCCACGAAGTTTGGACCGTGGCCGTGGCCCCCGACGGCAAATCCTTTGCCTCGGGCGGGCAGGACACCAGCGTGCGCCTGTGGAACCTCGACGGTGAACCGAAAGCGCGTGTGCTGGCGACGCTGCCCAATTACGTCCGCTGCCTGGTGTTCACGGCCGACGGCAAGCGCGTCCTGGCCGCGTGCTTCGATCGGAAGATCCACGTCCTCGACGTCAAGACGGGCAAGCCCGAAGCCGCCTGGTCGGGCCACGACGATGTCGTCCTGTGCCTCGCCCTGTCTCCCGACGGCAGCAAGGTCCTCTCGGGCGGCGGCCTCCAGGATGCCTCCGTGTGCCTGCGCGACGCACGCACCGGCGCGATCCTGCATCGCCTGCGCGGCCATCGCGAATACGTCTACGCCGTCGCTTTCATCGACAACGAGCGCGGCGTTTCCGTCGGCTACGACGACACGATTCGTTTCTGGAACCTCAAGTCCGGCAAGCTCGACCGTGAAATCAAGGCCCACGAGCGAGGCATCCACTGCGTCGCCGTTTCCCGCGACGGCAAGCGCATGCTCACCGCCGGCATGGACAAGATTGTTCGCCTGTGGGACCTGGCCACCTTCGCCGAGATTCGCCGCTACCACGCTCATGACCACGGCGTCAACGGCCTGGCGCTCACGTCCGACAACCGCCATGCCCTCTCCGGCTCCAACGACCGCACGGTTCGTGTCTGGTATCTGCCGCGTATGGCGAAAAAGAAGGGTCCGTAGACCTCACGCTCCGCGTGAGGAATCCTCACGCGGAGCGTGAGGCCTACGATATTTGACATCGGCAGAGGTCTGAGGTAGTCTTGTGAATGGAAAGTGAGCAACTGATGGCGACCGAAGAGCCGAATCCCTGTTCGATCGAGACCGCGTCCCTGCGTGAGGCGGACCTGCGTCGGCATCCGCGGCACGTGTGCCTCGACGGCGGGACCCTGCGCTTGGCCGTGCGCCCGGAGTTTCGCGGCCGGCGTGCTTTGCTGGTCGATCTCTCGGCGGGGGGCATCGGTTTCGTGCTCGAGGATGCCCAGGAAGCGGGCACGACCGAGGTCTTCAACCTGCAGGGGCCCGACGGGACCGAACCGGTGAGCCGGATCGCGCGGGTGCGGCATAGCCGGGCGCATCCGACGCCGCCCGACGCTCCGTGGCTGCCGCCCGCTACCGGGTTCGGCAAGATCTTCCGCGGGCTCTTTGGCGTGCCCGCGCCCAAGGTCGAGAAACATGCCTGGCTCGTCGGCTGCCAGTTCGACCGGCCTCTGAGCGAGGACGAAATCAACCAGGTCGTCGCCCAGCTCAAATCAGCCGCCACGTCGCAGGCGTGACGTCTCAGTTCGCCGCATGGTCGCCTTTCGCTGCGCGAAAGAGCGCCCTTTCGCGGAGCGAAAGGCGACAATCTCAGCCGGGCTCCCGCACGGGCGGGTTCATGCGCGCGCTGACGAACTTCACGATGTCCGTCACCATCGTCTTGAAATACTGGTCCGAATAATCGATCGCCTGATGCCGGGGCAATTCGCATATCTCTTCGGGCATGTCGCTCTTGCGCGGAAAATCGAAGCCCGTCTTCTTGATCGGCACGATGCACTTCTTCTTGGCGATCGCGTGGGCAATTTCGCGGCGAACGAAGTCCTCCGGCTCCAGGCAGCGATCGAGGGCGCCGGGCGAAAGGATGACCAAAAATCCGTCGCGCTTCTCGATCTCGTTCAAAATAGCCTTGTCATAGTAGCCTGGCCCCAGGTCCTCGCGATCGTAGAACGCGGACCAGCCGAGCTTCTCCAGCTCCGTCTTCAGAGCCCGGGCGGTGGCGGAGTCGGTGTTGCGGCGGTAACAGATGAAGACGCTGCCGACGGTGGTTTGCTCGTGCGGCGCAGGGACGCTCGGTTCCTTCTCCGCGCCGGTGTCCTTCAGACGGTTGCTCGGATCGGCCTCGCGCTCGCCGGTCGGCGCCGGGACGTCGCGCGGCTTGAGATACGAGAGCAGGCGACGCCACCACGGTTGGACGGGAAGGTAGTGCGGCACGATGCGGCGCAGCGATTCCAGGACGTTGTGCGGCTTCGGGGCGACGCCGTCGCTCACCCTCTCCCAGGTGTTGCCCAGGCCGGCCACGCTGATCGGCACGGTCTCGACGACGACGCTCCTGGTCCGCAGCACGCCGCAGAACATCTTGTAGTTGTCCGCGAATTCCTGACGGGCGCGATTCGCTACCTCGTCCGCGGCCTGCCCCAGGCGTTCCACGTCCGCCAGCAGCACGATGACCTGCCGCAGCCGATTCCGGGCCGCCAGCAGCCGTCGAAATAATTCGGCAATCAAATGATCTTCGTCCTGCGGGTCGCGGCGCAACGGTGCGGGTGGATCGTCGGCGTCCTCCTCGGTGGCGATGGGCGCTCGCCGCGGCGCGGCCGGCGGGGTCGCGGATATGGTCACGAAGATCGATTTGCAGTGAGGCAGAAGCACCTTCAGGTGTTCGTTGGTGTCTCTCCCCTCGGCGTAGGCGGCGATATCCTCGCCCGAGGCGTCCCACAGGAACAATTCGACGGGATCGTTCTGCTCCCAGCGGACCTTCATGGGAAAACAGCGCATGCGGTCGCCGGGCAGCGTCGCGTTGAGCGGGGCCCCCTTTTGCAGCTGGCGGTAGCTGTCAAACAGCATTTTGGCCGCGCTCCACGACACCTCCTCCAGCCCCCATTCGGCCCCGGCTTTGCTCAATTGATAATACAGGGCGGCCAGGTACGCGCTCTTGCCGCTGTTGACGAGCCCGACCAGGCCCACGGTCGCATCCGCATTGACCGGTTGGACCTCGCCTTGATAGGGACACGCTTCACAGTAGGTCTTCCCCGATGTCGTCAGGAACGAACATCGCTTGCAGTAGACCCAGGTTGGTGAAGACCCGAACATGTTCGATTCCCGAGCGTGGCAGATACTCCAACTTCGAGACCCGACGAGTCTATCACGCGGGCCGCGCGAGTTCCACACTTTCCTTGTGCGGAATTTCCTGCTAAGTTACGATAGCGAAGTCCATCCCAGCAACCTGTGGCATACCATTCCAATGATGTGGCTCCCCCTGCAACACAGCATTGGAATGGTATGCCACATTCCCGAAGCAACCGCATGACATCCAGCGGCACCGGTCCCTACCTGGTCAATCGTCGCGATGACGGCTACGGCGACGTCATCACGCTGCTGCCGGGCCAGCGTTACACCCTGGGCCGGGCCAACACCAATCGCATCGTGCTCAAGGATGAACTCGCCAGCCGCGATCATGCGGAGGTCTACTTCGCCGAGGAGCGCTGGCGGCTGCGCGATCTGAAGAGCCTCAACGGCACCCGCATCAACGGCGATCCGCTCGACAGCGAGTGGGAACTCTCTGCCGGCGATGAGTTCCAGATCGGCAAGTCGCGCTACCTCTTCGTCATACAAATCGACGAATTGCCGCAGATCCCGTTGCCGTCGATCAGCGAAACGGTGTCGATCAAAAAGCGTTTGTCCAATTCGCGCTTCCTGACGCCAAACCCCGATGAGGTTCCCGACGAAGCGAGCCCGCAGCGGCTCAGCCTCGGCCGCGATCTGATGACACTCTATCGCCTCAGCCTGGCGATGGGCTCGGCGACGAACTATCACGAGCTTGCCGACATCGTCCTGGACGGCCTGCTCGCCGCGGTTGGCGCGGAGGTCGGCGCCATCCTCACGATCAAGGAAGGCCGCGAGATGGAGATCACCTCCGTCCGGCCCGACGGTCCCGCCCGCAAGCTCTATTCGCCGGTGTCGGAGTTCGTCACCCACGAGGTGATGAGCGGCCGCGAGGCGATTCTCGCCGAGGACGTCGCCCGCAATCGCTACCTCAGCCAGCGCGACAGCATCACCCAGCTCGGCGCCACCAGCTTGATCTGCGCTCCGGTCATCCATCAGGAAAAAGTCCTGGCGCTGATCCACCTGTACTGCACCGATCCGCACAAGTCGTTTTCCAACGAGAACCTCGAATTCACCATCGCGGTCGCCAAGCATCTTGCCCTCGTCATGGGCCAGATGCTCCGGCAGGATTCGCTGCAGGCCGAGAATCGCTCCCTGCGCGAACAGTTGCAAGTCGAGAGCGACATCATCGGCTCGAGCCCCGCGATCAAGAATATCCTCGAACAGGTGGGCCGTGTCGCGCCGACCAACGCCACGGTCCTGATTCGCGGCGAGAGCGGCTCGGGCAAGGAGCTCGTCGCCCGCGCCATCCACTTTTCCAGCCCGCGCAAGGAAGGCCCGTTCATCTGCCTCAACTGTGCCGCTATCACCGAGACGTTGTTAGAAAGCGAACTGTTCGGCCACGAGCGCGGCGCCTTCACCGGTGCGACCGAGAAGAAGATCGGCAAGTTCGAGGCGTCCGATCACGGCACCATCTTTCTGGATGAGATCGGCGAGATGGCGTACAACACGCAGGCCAAGCTGCTGCGTGTCCTCGAAGGGCATCCGTTTGAACGAGTCGGCGGGTCGATGCCGATCCGCGTCGATGTCCGTGTCGTCGCCGCCACCAATCAGCCGCTGGAGCAGAACATCCGGGAAGGCAAGTTCCGCCGCGATCTGTTCTATCGGCTTCAAGTCGTGGACATCCTGGTCCCGCCGCTGCGCGAACGCCGGACCGATGTGCCGATGCTCACCGAGCATTTCTTGAAACGCTTCAGCCGCGAGACGGGCCGCAAGATTCGCGGTCTCACCCCGCCGGCAATGGCCAAGATGGAGCAATACGATTGGCCCGGCAACGTCCGCGAACTTCGCAATGTCATCGAACGCGCCGTCGC
>JACQFG010000002.1 GCA_016200155.1 Planctomycetota bacterium
CGCTCGCATGGCGCCATGCGAGCGCTAAACGCAAACGGCGTTACGGTGCGTTCTCCGGCAGTCCCTTGCCCAGCTCGGACAGGTCGCGCCAGGCGAGGATGCGCGGGCGGCCGTTGTTGGTGTCGATCACGGCCTCGATGCGGATCACCGGGCCCTTGCCTTCGAAGTAGCCGATCGACTGGGCGCGATACACTTGCGAGCGCGTGGTCATGTAATTCACGGGGACTGTACTCTGATTGGTTTGCAGCGTCTTCAGCGGGACTTGAGCATCGGTCAATAGCCAGGCGAGCGTGCTCATGTTGGTCGCCGCCTTGCGTCCGTCGATGATCTTCTGAACGTCGGTGTCGGCGAGACCGGGAATCGTCATCAGCACCTCGCGCGGGGCCGTGTTGACGTTGATGCGGGCGGGCCATTCGGGCTCCTCCTTGATGGACCCGATCGCGAACAGGGCATTCAGGAGTTCCGCGTTCGGTTGCCCCGATTCGTCGCTCAATGGGCTTTTGTAAAGCGTGCTGATGACCTTGCCCGGAATCTTGGGATCGACGCTTTTGATGGTGACCTGCATATCGACCAGATCAAAGATCGAATTGATGCTGTAAGAACCCAGCTTGGTGTACTTGAGCTGGTAATTGGAGATCGTTCCCTTCACGGGCGCCGTGTTGGAACTGCTGCCGCCGCCAAACAAGGCGGCCAGACCGCCCAGAGTGCTCTGCGATTTACCCTGGCTGGTCGACCCGCCGTTCTGGCGATACATGACGATGAACTTCGCCAGATCGTCGGTCATGCCTTCCTGGGCATTGAGCGTGTTGTACAGCTCCTCCATGTTGGCGTTGTTGAGGAACGCCGGCGCCTTGCCGGCCATGGTGACGTTTTGCTCGCGGCTATGGACGGTGAGGTAGTTGCACCAGCCGCGCGGGACGGCGTTGTTTTCGCTGAGATCGACGACGCCGTTGCGATTGAGGTCGGAGCCGTAGAGGAGCTGGCGGGTGACCCCGCGGACCAGGAGCAGCTCGTCGACGCTGTCGATGGGGCCGCCGCGCACGCGGTAGGGCTTGTCGCCCGTCATGTAGGCGTCGTTGTTGGCGCCGTTGCTTTGCTGGCCGGCCGCGCCGCCCAGCCAGGCGACGATGTTGGCGGCGACGTCGGGAGTCATGTTGGGCAGCTTGACGAGCATTTCCATCAGCGCCTGCCCGGTCGGGTCGACCTTCATCATGGCGTTGAGGTTGATCTTGCCTCCCTCATCGCTGACGCCGTAGTAGGGACCGGCGCCGGCGTTGGAGTCGTCCGGATCGGGAGGCGCGATGATGGTGAAGTAGCCCGATTCGGCGAAGGCCCGCGCCTGCACGTTGCGATGCGAATACTCCGACGCCTTGAACTCGGACGTCATCATGTCGCTGTAGTGATAGGCGGCCAGGGAGAGGGCCGCGATGACGACGAGCACGGCGATGAGGACGACGCCGCGCCGCTTCTTGCCGCGCTTGGCGTCGGGGGTGGGAGCCGTGATCTGCGTATTTTCGTTGGCCATGGCGCACTCACGGGGTTGCTGTTTGGGGGGCGGGGAACTGGTTGCCGGTCGGGATGGCGACAATGTGGACATAGGTCGGCGGCGTGACGCCGTCGGGCTCGGGGCCGCCCTTCTTGTTCAGGCGAAAGGTCAGTGTGATGCGGATGGCGCCAGGCGGGCCGAGCGGGGGCGCGCCGGTCTCTTGGGAGTCGAAGCCCTCCCAGTCTCCTCGCCAGCCGGTGCCGTCGAAATACTCGAACTTAATGCTCCTCACCTCGGGAGCGATGATGTATTTCTTCTGATCGGGAAGCTGAGTCGGGTCCACATCGACGTCCGGGCTGGTTGCCTGGGCGACTTCCATGCGTGCGAGGCCCAGCGTGTTCGCGCCATCCTCGACGACCCAGTAGCAGATCCGGCGCAGGTCGCTGCTCACCGGCTCATCGGCCACATCGCCGGGCGTGCTGGGTTTGCGGACGCGATAGCTCAACAGCATCACGTACTTGCTTTCGCCTTTGACGCCGAGGTTGAACTGGACCATCGCGGGCTGTGCGGTCATCGGCGTGGGTGTCGCGGGCGTCGCGGGCGTCGTGCTGGACTGCGCCGTCGCGGGCTGGGAGGCGGCCGCGGCATCGGTGACGGCGGAGTAATCGACGACGCGCGGATCGTCGGCGCAAAGCTGGCTCGTGATGTCGCTCGACATGCGGGCCATGAGGTTGCGGGCCAAGGCGCCCTCCGCAACCGCGTCGCGCCCCACGTCGGCGTAGGTGAGGTAGATGTTGAAGGAAACGTACACCGCCAGCAGCACGATCATGGCCAGGGCAAGCGCCAGCACCATTTCGAGCAGCGAGAACGCCGAACGTTTATTGGACCGCGTGTGCCGCATGGCTCAGCCCCCCTTCTTTGCCGGCGCGGCGGGGACAACCGGCATCGGCACGGCGGGCGTCACCGTCTTGGCCGGCGCAGCAGGTATGGTCGCGGCAGGCGCTGCCGGCGTAGTTGCAGCCGGCGTCGCCGGTGTGGCGGGATCGGTGCTTGACGAACCCGCGGGAGCAGCGCTGGCCGCCGACAGCACCGGCGGATCGAACGTCGTGCCGCGGTTCTTGGGATTCAACGCCAGCTGGCACAGATAAGATTCCACCACGCGGCCGCCCGACAGCTTGCCCTGCACCCAAACCTTGACGGTCCAGAGCATCTGCTGTTCGTCCCTCGGCTCGGCCTCCATGCGCCATTGCAGGTCGCTGTCTTGCTCGTTGTCGGTGAAATTCTGGAAGGTGGGCGCCCCGTTGATAGGCACCTCCGGAGAGCCGATCATCCATTCGGCCAGTTTTGCCTGGCAGCGCATGCTGGTGCGCGTTTGCATGCGGACTTCGGTGGCCCGGTCGGTGCCGATCTGGACGAGGACCAGGATCGCCACCACCGAGGGCAGGAAGATCAACAGCGCGATGATCACTTCGAGCAGCGTCAAACCGCGCCGGACATTCGATGATCGCAAGATCATGGCGAACTCGCTTTCACTTGCTGGAATTCCTCGACGGTGACCGACCCGGTCAGGCCGCGCAACGAGACGCGCATCGGGCCGACGCCCGGTTTGCCGACAAAGATCTCGGTGTCATCGCGAGCCTCGCCGGTGGGTTCGAAGATGGCGATGATCTCCCAGTTGGAGCCGGCGGCGCAGCGCGTCCGCCCCCGCGGTGATGCGCGTGTCGGTCATCATGGTGCGCACCACCGGCACGGAGATCGCCGCGATGATGACGATGAGCGTCATCACGACGATGATCTCCACCAGCGTATACCCCGCACGGGTCGAGCGTCGCGTTCGCATGATCGATGGGCCCTCGCCGTAGGTCAGGCTTTCCAGCCTGACGGAAGCATCCCAGATTCAATGAGTCTGCGAAAGTGCTGTCAGGCTGGAAAGCCTGACCTACGATTTCGCACCAAAGCCGCCCTCGCCGATCAGCGGACCTTCGGCCAGTTGCTGATGATGTCGGTTTGGTCCTTGGGATTGATCGTGCTGATGTCCGGGACTGTACCGTTGTTCTTTTGGCCGGTCGGATCGTACGTGTAGGGGCGCGGGTTATTTTTCGTGCTCCAGGGATCATAGATGGCATCCGAGTTTTGCAGGTAAGGTCCATTGCCGTTGCCATCCTTCTGCAGGAGGTCTTCCAACTTTGCCGGGAAGTTGCCGCCGTTTTTCGCGGCATAGGCCTGGCAGGCGGCCTGCAGTCCCTTGATCTGGGCATAGGCGGCGTCCTTCTGGCCGCCGGTGAGCATGGGCATCAGCGCGAACACGCCGACGCCGGCGAGAGCAACGATGATGGCGACGACGATGAGCATTTCCATCAGCGTGAACGCGGACCGTTGCCGGCGCTGCAGTCTTTGACGAAGCAACATGACAGGACCCTCCTTATTTGCGAGCGGATTTTACCATTAGATAATATATCATTCCCTGCCATTAAGGAACGATGAATGTTTGTCCCCTTGCGCGGCCATCCGGTCTTCGTTTAGCGCCCGCGTGGCGCCGCGCGGGCGCTAAACGAAGAGGGGAAACTGGTCAATTCTTCACCACCCGGCTCATCTTGAACACCGGCAACAAGAGCCCCAGCACCACCAGCAGGATCACCACCGCCATCACCAGCAGCATCATCGGCTCCAGCAGGCGGATCATCAGCTCGAGCTGCCGGCCCGTGCGCCGATCCAGCGCGTCGGCCGTGTCGAGGAGCACCTTCTCCAGCTGGTTGCTCTCCTCGCCGACGGAAATCATCTCGACGATGTCGCGCGGCAAATACTTGCACGTCGCCAGCGGGATCGCCAGCTTGTTGCCCGCGGTCACGTGCTCCGCGGCATCGGCGATCGCCGCGCTCAAGACGCGGTTGCCGGTCGAGTCCTTGGCGATCTTCAGCGATTGCAGGATCGGGATGCCGTTGCGCAGCAGCGTGCCGAGGATGCGCGTGAAACGCGACAG
This sequence comes from Planctomycetota bacterium, assembly GCA_016200155.1. Lineage (GTDB taxonomy): Bacteria > Planctomycetota > Planctomycetia > Gemmatales > Gemmataceae > SIAQ01. The sequence goes on from JACQFG010000002.1 coordinate 4,467, forward strand.
CGCGAAGTTCAGGTAGACCGTCCCCGCCACCGGCAGCCGCAAGCGCATGGTATCGATCCACAACCGCGCCTTCTCGGACGAGGTCACCTGCCAGTAGGCGGCGATCGCCACCGGCGCGATCAGGGCCGCGATCCACCAGTAGTAGATGATGAACCGGCTCGTGCCGATCAGCATCTGCGTCAGCAGCGGCAGCTCGCCCGCCTCGTCGAGCTTCTTGAAGATCGGCTCGAACATCGGCACGAAGAAGACGACCAGCACCATCAGCACGACGAACGCCGTCACCGCCAGGAACGCGGGATACGCCAGGGCGCCGATCACCTTGGCCTTCAGGTCTTCCTGATGCTCGGTGAAATGGGCGATGCGTTCGAGCACGTCTTCGAGGAAGCCGCCCTCCTGCCCGGCCCGCACCATGCTGATCGACAGCTCGTTGAAGGCGCGCGGGAACTCCGCGAGCGCGTCGGCCAGCGTCGTGCCGTCGGCGACCTTCGCATGCACCTCGCGCAAAATATCCGCAAGGGCGGCATTGGTGCTCTGGCGCTCCAGAATCTCGATGCAGCGCAAGAGCGGCACCCCCGCGCGCAGCAGGTCGGCAAGCTGCGAGAAGAAGGTCGCCATGACGCGCGAGCCGACGCGCCGGCCGCCGCGCCGCACATTGCCGACGCTGCGCGCTTCCTCGATCTTGAGCGCGAACAGCCCCTTGGCATCGAGCATCGTGACGACCTCGCGCTCGCTGTTGGCGCTCAGGGTGCCATTGGTGCGCTGCCCGGTGCCGGCCATGGCTTCGTAGGTAAATTCAGGCATCGATGGTGCATCCCATGTCCGTTTACGTTTAGCGTTCGCATGGCGCCATGCGAACGCTAAACGTAAACAACTAAAACAAATCCGCCGCCGTCACGCGCGCCACTTCGTCGATCGTCGTGATTCCTTGCGATACCTTCTTCCAGCCGTCCTGACGCAGCGTGATCATGCCGTTGCGCATCGCCTCGGCCCGGAGCACGTTGGCGTTGGTCCGCTGCACGATCAGGTCCTTCATGGCGTCGGTGTTGACCAGCAGCTCGTAGATGCCGGTTCGGCCGCGAAAGCCGGTCTGATGGCATTTGCGGCAGCCCTTGCCGCGCCATAGTGTTGTCGGCGGATTGCCGGCGGCGACACCGGGGAAATCGGCCGGCAGATCGCCGATGTGCGGCGTGAAGGGTTCCTTGCATTCCGCACAAATCGTTCGCACCAGCCGCTGGGCCATCACGCCCTCGACCGTGCTCGATACCAGGAACGGCTCGATGCCCATGTCGATGAGGCGCGTGAAGGCGCTCGGCGTGTCGTTGGTGTGCAGCGTGCTGAAGACGAGGTGGCCCGTCAGCGACGACTGGATCGCCGCCTCCGCCGTCTCGAAATCGCGCATTTCGCCGATCAGGATGACGTCGGGGTCGTGACGCAGAATGCTGCGCAAGCAGGCCGCGAACGTCAGGCCGATCTTCGGATGAATCTGAATCTGGCTGATCGCCGGCTGCTGATATTCGACGGGATCCTCGACGGTGATGATCTTGGTCGTGTCTTCCTTGATCTCGTTGAGCGCGGAGTAGAGCGTGGTGCTCTTGCCCGAGCCGGTCGGGCCCGTGACCAGAATGATGCCGTGCGGCCGATCGATCATCTTGCGGAACAGCTCATACGTCTCCTGCAACATGCCGACGTTCTTCAGGTTGAAGACCATGCGCGACTTGTCCAGGAGACGCATGACGATGCCTTCGCCGTGGATCATCAGAATGATCGAGACGCGGACATCGATCTCGCGGTTGTTGACGCGCATCTTGATGCGGCCA
>JACQFG010000392.1 GCA_016200155.1 Planctomycetota bacterium
AGCCGGACAAGCTCCCTTGTCCCTGTTTGGTTCTTTATATAAGAAAACAGACTTTTCGCAGAAAATCGTGGCGGCGGCCGGGTCGGGTGTTTTTCGTAAGCCATTGGTAGCATTGATACTTGCATTGACGGAAAAAAACGAGACGGCTCGCCAGCCTCGAAGGCGAGCCCTCAATTTTTTTGAAAAAAAATGCTGTCAACTATTGACAAGGCGTGTTGTCACCGATATAAACATACGTACACTTAGTGAATGAAGCACACTCCATCCTTTTTCCCAGCCAAGGAGGACAGGCCATGTCCGTGGAATACGATCGTGAGTTGAAAAACGCCCTGCAGCAAATCGAAAAGCAGTTCGGCAAAGGCTCGATCATGCAACTGGGCAACGACACCGCCTCCGATGTCCAGGGCATCAGCACCGGCTCGCTCAGCCTCGACATCGCCCTGGGCGGCAAGGGGTTGCCGCGCGGACGTATCATCGAAATCTACGGCCCCGAAGCCAGCGGCAAAACAACGGTCGCGCTCCACGCCATCGCCAACGCCCAGCGCTCCGGCGGCGTGGCGGCCTTCATCGACGCCGAGCACGCGCTCGACCCGACCTGGGCCAAGCGTGTCGGCGTCGATCTCGAAAGCCTGCTCGTCAGCCAGCCTTCCCACGGCGAGGAAGCCCTCAAGATTGCCGAGATGCTCGTCAAATCGAACGCGGTCGATCTGATCGTGATCGATTCCGTCGCTGCCCTGGTGCCTCGCTCCGAGGTCGAAGGCGAGATCGGCGATCAGCACATGGGCCTGCAAGCACGCCTCATGAGCCAGGCCATGCGCATCCTTACGCCGACCGTGTCCAAGAGCAAGACCTGCCTGATGTTCATCAACCAGATTCGCCAGAAGATCGGCGTCATGTTCGGCAACCCCGAGACGACGTCGGGCGGCCTGGCCCTCAAGTTCTATTGCAGCGTCCGCATGGAGATCCGCAAGGTCACCGCGGTCAAGGAAGGCGACGACGTCATCGGCACCTCGGTCCGTGTCAAGGTCGTCAAGAACAAGGTCGCCCCGCCGTTCCGCCAGGCCGAGTTCGATATCCTCCACGATCGCGGCATCCACCGCGAAAGCGATATCTTCAACCTCGCTCTCGAGGACAAGCTGATCGACAAGAGCGGCTCATGGGTCAGCTACGGCGACATGCGCCTGGGGCAGGGAGCCGAGAACGCCAAGAAGTACCTGCGCGAGAACCCGGCGATCTCGGAAGAACTGACGAAGAAGATCCTCGACAAGCGTGGGTTGCTCAAGGCCGCGCCGCCCGCTCCGGTGGCCGAGGAGGAGCCGGTGGTCGAGACGCCGGCGCCGACCAACAATCGCAAGCGCGCCACGGCGACCGCGGAATGACCATCAGAGCCTGAAGCGTAAGCGAAGATCTTCATTTACGCTTCAGGCTCTGACGATTACCCTTTCGAGGTGATGCGCCACCACTTCCAGCCCCTTCTCATAGCCGCCGTGGTTGGTGACGATCACGTGCGCCTCGTCCCGATACGGCAACACGAACTGCCGATACGCCGGCAGCACGTGGTTTTCCCATTGATACTCGACGTGCTCCGGCCCGTAGCCGCGCTCGGCGCCGTCGCGCTGCAGCCGGCGTTGCTTGCAGATATCTTCCCGGGCATCGATGAAGACGCGCAGATCGAACAACGCGCGAATCTCCTCGAAGTGAAAAAGGAACAGCCCTTCCACGAGAACGACCGCCACCGGTTCGACTACGATGGTCCGGCCCGGCTTGTCGCGCTGATTGAAGGTGTACTCCGTTCGCGTCACGGTCTCGCCGCGCATGAGCTTGTGCAGATCAGCGACGAAGTGATCGCAGTGAATCGCGGTCGGCAGATCGAAGTTGTGCATCCCTGCTGCATCGACCGCTTGCTCGTCGATGCTGCGGTAATAGTTGTCCTGCGAGACGATCGCACATTGCGCGGCCGGCAGCCGAGCGAACAAATCGCGCAGAAACGACGATTTGCCCGAGGCGCTGCCGCCGACGATGCCGACGAGGTAGGGTTTGCGAGGCATGCCTCTCGAACTCCAATGATCGGTTGCCGGCCCCAAGCAAACTGAAACGGTGGCCGGATCGCCGGCGACCATTCGCTGTGCTTCCAGATGAATCTTTCATTACTCATCCACAAACGCCATTGGCCTTCCGTCCATCAGGGTATCGAGACAAACGTCTCCGAATGAAAGGTGCCGGGCGTTGTAGTACATGAGAGCGTTTCGCTTTGACTGAAGGAAGGCAACCATTCTGTCAGTTGTTTGATCGAGAGCGGCTTGGCGCACTTTCGCATTGCCAAAAAAATCCGTCATGGCGTCGAGGAATCGGTCGATATTCAGACGATCTCTGAATAGATGGATGTACCGCCAAATGGCAATTATCGGGTCAGTCTTGTCGAGGAACTGAAAGAACCGGCGCGTGTCATCATCGAGCGAATTCAAGCGGCCAATGGTGTCCGCAAACTCAGTCTGCAACGGAACGGTGCACCGCCGAGTGATCCGATCATTGGCGGCGGCTTCTTCGCGTGCTTTCTGCTCGGGGGTCCGGTAGGTTTCTTCCGCTATGTCTGGGGCAGTATTGCCTGGCACATCCGGGAATTCGGAATCAGTCTCAGCCAGATCATGAAAAGTGATGTAGTCTACGAGTTGAGCATATTGGATATTAGGTTGGTTCAACGCCTGGAGAAAGAAATCCGCTTGCCAAGCCAGCGAGAAGATTGTATTACGCACAAGGATTGATCTACCTGATCCAGCCTGTCGATAAACCGCGTGGAAATTTCTGTGGAGTTCATGAGTCGCCTGGTGGATCGCCAAGTTAGTCGCCGAATAGTTCTTTCAACGGCAATCGAAACTGCGGCAGCACCTTGCCGCCATCGAGAATGCCCTTTTCTGTTAGCACATTAATTGCCGTGGGCGATTCGTAGACGTCAATTCGCTTTTGCTTTGGATGGATGACCCAAACCTGCTGGACGCCTGCCCGGAAATACTCGTCGATCTTCTCTGTGAGTTCGTCAATCAGGTCGTTTGGACTTATCGACTCGACGGCAATGTTCGGAACGACGTCCCAGGCATTGACATTCGGATCAACCGCCCGATCCTTGGGCCAGCGGTCATACGAGACAAACGCCAAATCGGGCCGGCGATTGCGATCCACAGGCAAAGGCAGATGAAAGAGTATTTCCACGACCGCTCGTCCAAGATTGAATTGACGGGCGTGCAAGTCCAGTTGATGCGCCAGGTAGTTGGCAAGCAAGCAGGCGAAAAGGCTCATGGGTGGCTTCTCCACGCGTAGACCATCGACGATCTCAAAAAGGGATTCGCTGTCTCGCAACGGCGACTCGACAGGCTCCAACACCGATGCTGTGCTCATTGCGTATCTCCGAAGATTTGCTTCCATTCTACATCATTTCGCCGCCGCCATCCGCCCGTCCATCGGGCTCGACGCCGTCGCGTACAGCTTCCTGGGAATCCGGCCTGCCAGGTACGCCAACCGGCCCGCGTCGCAAGCATACTTCATTGCGTAGGCCATCCGCAAGGGGTCCTGGGCGGACGCGATCGCGGTGTTGAGCAGGACGCCGTCGCAGCCGAGTTCCATGGCGACGGCGACGTCGCTGGCCGTGCCGACGCCGGCGTCGATGATGACCGGGTAATCGGGGTCGCCGTCCTTGAGATATTCGAGGATGATGCGGATGTTATTGGGATTGAGCACGCCCTGGCCTGAGCCGATCGGACTGCCGGCGGGCATGACGCTGGTGGCGCCGGCTTCTTTCAAGCGGCGGGCCATGATCGGGTCGTCGCTCGTGTAGACCAACACCTGGAAGCCTTCCTTCACCAGCGTCTCGGTCGCTTGCAGCGTCGCGATCGGATCGGGGAGCAGCGTCTTCGGGTCGGCGAGACATTCGAGCTTGACCCAGTCGGCCCCGCGGTTGCCCAGGTTCGTCAGAAGTTCGCGGGCGATGCGAGCATGGCGGATCGCGTCCTCGGCGTTGAAGCAGCCGGCGGTGTTCGGCAGGATCGTCAGCTTTTTCAAGTCGAGGAAATCGAGGATGTTCTTGCCTTCCTTGTCGATCAAGCGTTCACGCCGCACGGCAACCGTCGTGACTTCGCACGCGCTGGCGTCCAGGCAATCGCGCATGAGCTGATAGCTGGCGTACTTGCCGGTGCCGGTGATCAGGCGCGACCGAAAAGAGAATTTGCCGACCTTGAGGATTTTGTCTTTCGGCGGAACCAGGGGAGTCGTCGCATCACTCGCGCCGCCGCCGACGAGCGTGACGATCTCGACGGCGTCGCCCGCCTGCAGTCGGCGCTCGCCGTGCCTCGCCTTCGGCACGACCTCGCGATTGACTTCGACGGCGATCTTGCGCGGATCGAGCCCGATCTGGTCGATCAGTTGCTGAATGGACAGCGATTGCGCCAGCGTGTTCGGTTCGCCGTTGAGAGTAATTTCAATCATGGTAAGTCAAGGGTCACGGGGTCAGTAGTCAGTCACCAATATTCAGTGTACAGTAACTATTGCACGAAGCGAATACCGCGACAACGTGACCTCTGACCCCCGACGTTTGCCATGACCTCTCATTACATCCCACACACGAAAATCCCGACGCTCGTGTTCCCGACCAGCACACAAGCCGCGCGGCACGTCGCGCTGATGATCGAGAGCCTGGTCCGCCAGAACAACTCCGCCGGTCGGCCGACGGTGCTCGGGCTCGCGACCGGTTCGACGCCGGTCGGACTTTATCGCGAACTCGTGCGGTTGCACGAGGCGGGGCTCGATTTCTCGCGTGTCGTCACGTTCAACCTCGACGAATATCATCCGATGTCGCCGGACGACGCGCATAGCTATCGCCGCTGGATGAACGAAACTCTGTTCGATCAGCTCAACATCAAGCCGGAGAACGTGCACATCCCCGATGGCATGACGCCGACGCACGACATCGAGGAATACTGCGCTCGCTACGAGCAGATGATCCGCAGGGCAGGAGGGATCGACCTGCAGATCCTCGGCATCGGCCGCAGCGGGCATATCGGGTTCAACGAGCCGGGCTCGACGCGCCATAGCCGAACGCGCGCCGTCACGCTTGATCCGGTGACGCGCCGCGACGCGTCGGGCGATTTCTTCGGCGAGGAGAACGTGCCGCACCAGGCGCTGACGATGGGCGTCGGCACGATCATGGAGGCGCGCAAGATCGTCATCATGGCGTTCGGCGAGCACAAGGCGCCGATCGTCCGCAAGGCCGTCGAGGAGGACATTTCCGAGGTCGTGACGGCGAGCTTCCTGCAAAAGCACAACAGCACCGAGTTCATTCTCGATCAGGCGGCCGCGGGACACCTGACGCCGATCCGCATGCCCTGGATACTCGGGTCGGTCCACTGGACGCCGAGCCTGATCCGCCGGGCGGTGATCTGGCTGTGCCTGCAAGTCAAGAAGGGCCTGCTCAAGCTTTCCGACGACGATTTCCGCGAGCACGAACTCTACGAACTGCTGCGCGAATACGGCCCGGCCCACAAGCTTGGCCGGCGCGTCTTCGACGAGATGATGGACACGATCTGCACGCATCCCGCCGACGATGACGGGCCGAAGACCTGCCTCGTCTTCAGTCCGCACCCCGACGACGACGTCATCAGCATGGGCGGCACCATCATCCGCCTCGTCGAACAGGGGCACAAGGTCCACATCGCCTACATGACCAGCGGCAACATCGCCGTCTTCGATCACGACGCCTGGCGCTTCACCGATTACGCCTGCGCCTTCAACGACCTCTTCGGCATCAACCCCGAGAAATCGGCCGAGGTGAAGCGGCGCGTGCGCGAGTTCCTCAGCACCAAGAAGCCGGGCGAGAGCGACTCGAAGGATTTGCTCGACATCAAG
>JACQFG010000398.1 GCA_016200155.1 Planctomycetota bacterium
CATGGCCTTTTGCAGGTCTTCGTCTTGCTTGCTCATGGAGTCTCCTCTCGTTGGGCCGCCGTCTTCTCTTGTTGGTCCGTCTCACGCACGGGGGGCTGCTCCAGGGGTTCTTCCTTGGGCCCAGCAATAATCGACGCCACGACGGCGACCACCAGGATGGCCGAAATCACTCCGAGGGAAATGAAGATCAAACCTTGTGGACCGATGCCTACTTGTTCGAGGTAGGGCTGCAAATGGTCCTGGGTAATCATCTTCAGGCCGACGAAACCGAGAATCAGGGACAGCCCGGCGCTGAGATAGCGGAACATGCCGAGCAGGTTGGCGAGCAGAAAGTACAGGGCCCGCAGGCCCAGGATGGCAAAGATGTTCGACGTGTAGACGATGAAGATGTCCTGGGTAATGCCGAAGATGGCGGGAATCGAATCCAGGGCGAAAACGACGTCGGTGCTTTCAATGACCAGGATGACCACGGGCAAGGTGGTCAGGTGCCAGCGGTTGTCGCGCTTGACCCAGAAATGGGGCGTGTCGTAGCCGTCGGCGATGCGGAAGAAGCGCCGGACCAGGCGCAGGACGGGGTTCTTGCCGGGATCGATCTCTTCCTCCACTGAGTACCAAAGGCGGTAGGCCGTGTAGATGAGGAACAGGCCGAAGATGTAGATCATCCAGTGGAATGTCTGGAGCAGCGTGGCGCCAAGCAAGATGAGACTGATGCGCATGAGCAGGGCGCCCAGGATGCCCCAGAGCAAGACGCGCGGCTGTAGGTGGCTGGGCACGCCGAAGTAGCGGAAGATGACGAGAAAGACGAACAAGTTGTCCACGGAAAGCGACTTCTCGATCAGGTAGCCGGTGATAAACTCGACCGCCTTCGTGCCTCCCTGTCTCGCTTCGTCGGGGTGCCAGACGTGCCAGTACTGCCAGATTCCGAACGCAAAGACGAATGCCAGGGTAATCCAGACGACGCTCCACGCGGCCGCTTCCTTCATGCTGACGGCATGGGCGTGCCGTTGAAAAATGAACAGGTCGATTGCCAGCATGACGAGAACGAACAGGTGAAAGGCAACCCAGATGGCCACAGGCGCTCGCAGCCAGGAAAGCAGATCGTCCATGCACATTCCTTGTCGCTTGCGGCCTAGCAAGGCGTGCTACGCCGCAAGCGGCTACTGTTCCAGGATCTCTTTCGATTTCTTGTCGCCCAATTCGTCGAGCTTGCCTTCGAACGTCTTGAGCAGCGTCTGTACTTTTTCCTTGCCGTCGTCGCGCTCGTCCTCGGTCAGCTCCTTGTCCTTTTCGGCGACGTCAAAGTTCTTGTTGGCGTCCCGGCGGATGTTGCGGCAAGCGACCTTGGCGTCCTCGCTGTGCTTCTTGATCTCCGCGACCATCTTCTTGCGTTGATCGCCCGACATCGACGGGACGGTCAGGCGGATCATCTTGCCATCATTGTTCGGCGACAGGCCCAGGTTGCTGGAGCGGATCGCCTTTTCGATGTCCTTCAGGCAATTCGGATCGAACGGCCGAATGACCACCGACTGCGGATCGGGGCAGTTGATCTGCGCCAGGGTCTTGAGCGGCGTCGGCGAGCCGTATGCCTCGACGCGCAAATTGTCGACCAGCGCAGGCGTGGCCCGTCCGGTGCGCAGGCCGCGCAACTGGCCCGTGAAGACCTCGAGCGCCTTCTCCATGCGTTCCTCGGTATCGAACAGGATTTCATCGGTGGTCATGGCATTTCTCCTGCCGCTTGCGGCTTAGCGCTCGCCCGGCAATATCAATTGGTTTCCACGAGCGTGCCGATCGTCTGCCCGGCGATGGCCCGCTCGATGTTGCCCTCTTTGTTGAAATTGAACACGAGGATCGGCAGCTTGGCGCTCCGGCACATGTCGATGGCGGCGGCATCCATCACGCGCAGATTATCGCGGATCACCTGGGCGTGCGTCAACTTCTGGTACTTCTGGGCGTGCGGATTGATCTCGGGATCCTCGGTGTAGACGCCGTCCACCTTGGTCGCCTTGAGCAGGATGTTCGCCTCCAACTCGCAGGCGCGTAAGGCAGCCGCGGTATCGGTCGTGACAAACGGATTGCCCGTGCCGCCCGCGAGGATGACGACCCTCGCCTTTTCCAGATGCCGAATCGCACGGCGATGGATGTACGGCTCGGCGACCGTCTCCATGCGCATGGCGGTCATGAGCCGTGTCTCACAGCCGATGCTTTCGAGGGCGCTCTGGAGGGCAAGACCGTTGAGCACTGTGGCGAGCATGCCCATGTAGTGGGCGGTGGTCTTCTTGATGACGCTGCCGCCGGCGCTGAACTGATCGCCGCGCAGGAGGTTGCCGGCGCCGATGACGACGGCGAGCTGGACGCCGCGTTCCTGGACCTTCTTGATCTGCCGGGCGATCTGGAGCGTATCGTCGATATTGATGCCGCTCTTGCCTGGCGGGCCGAAGCCTTCGCCGGAGAGCTTGAGCAGCACGCGCTTGAATTTGGGTTTCAGAGGATCGGGGGAATCGTCCATAACTCGTGTGGTCCGTTACCGTAGGGACAAGCTGCCAGCCTGTCCCTGAAGCGCCCGTTGCGAAACGAAAGACGGGACAAGCTGGCAGCTTGTCCCTACGGCATTATAGCAACCGATCACACCGTCAGCACGCGGTCGCGCGCTGCGATTTCCCAGCGATCGACGACTTGGCCGTTCTCGACGACGTTCGCGAACTGATGCATTGCCGACGTCGGACAGACGTGGGCCGGCATCGCATACGCCACATCGCCCGGCTTGAACCGCTCGGCGTCCGGCGTCTCGACGACGAGATGCTCCTCGTTTTGCAGAACGTGTTCGCCCTTGATATCGAGCAGCACGCAGCGTTTGCCCGCCGGCGGATCGGATGCGACCGCCTTGTAGCCGAGATCGAAGGTCACGCGCGTCGCCGTCGGCCGGCTGATAACGCGCGTCAGCACCAGGGCGGCGTGCGCGAATTCGCCGAGGTCCGCGAACCAGGTGCCGTAGTTGAAGTCATTCAGCACGCACGTCCCCGGCGAACATTCGGCGCCGGTGATCTCCAGCGTTGCGAACACCGGAAACGTCGGTGTGCCGCCGAGCACCATGCGCGGCACCGGCAGCCCCGCCTTCGTCAGCGTGTCGCGCAGTTCCAGCACCGGCGTCAGCATCTTTTCGACGGCTGCCTTGCGTTCCTCGAGCGGATGCTGATGGTTGTGCCCGTCGTACACGTGAAACCCGCCGGGCTTGAGGCCAGGCGACTTCGCGATCGACTCGTAGAGTTGCCGCGCCGCCGGGCCTGCCGCGATGCCGGTGCGATGCTGGCCGACGTCGATGTCGAGCAGGACATCCGTCTGCACTCCCCCCTTTTTCATGGCCTCGGAGAGCTGCTGGATGCCGACCGCGTGATCGGCGATGACGGAGAATTTTGAGCCGGGATATTTCTTGACCAGCTGAGCGAATCGTTCGCAGTTCGGGCCGACCATCGGATACGAGAGCAAGATATCGGGCGCCTCGCACTGGGCGACCATCTCGGCCTCGGCGATGGTCGCGCACTTTTGCTTGGTGATGCCGGCGTCACGTTCCATGCGCACGATTTGCCGCGTCTTGTGCGTCTTGACGTGCGGCCGCAATCGGTCAGGATTGCCGACGCGCTTGACGAGTGCGGCAATGTTGCGAGCGATCAGGGTCTTGTAGAACAGCAGGCCGGGGGAAAAGACGTTCGAGGGGTCTTTGATGATGTATTCGGGGTTCATGACGACCTCAAAAAATGCAGCCACGGAAAGCACGGAAAAGACACGGAAGGGGAAAGAGTTA
>JACQFG010000387.1 GCA_016200155.1 Planctomycetota bacterium
GATTCGTCGCTACTTCATCGGCATTCACTCCGGATCCAGCCTCTTTGGCGTGGATGCGGCCCTCGTGCGCACCGACGGCATCGGCACGGCAATGACGTTCACGCTCGAACGCTTTCTGCACCTGCCGTTCACCCGGGAGCTGCGTGAGTTGCTGCTGCGCGTCAACGCCAGCGCGACGCCGGAGTTGCGGCATCTCGGCATGCTGCATCGCGTGCTTGGCGAGACGTTCGCTTTGGCGGCGCGGCAACTGCTCGAACAGGCCCGCTTGCCGGCGCAACAGGTGTTTTGCATTGGCTGCTCGGGGCAAACGGTGTGGCATGATCCCGATGGTCGCTACCCGGCAACCTTTAACCTCGGCATGGCGAGCGTCCTCGCCGAGCGCAGCGGGTTGACCACGCTAAGCGATTTTGCAAGTGGCGATCTGGCGGTCGGCGGACAGGGGTTGCCGATCACGGCGATCGTTGAGGCGATGCTGTTTCGCCATCGGCACGAGCAGCGCGTGCACATTCACCTTGGCGGAACCGCGAGTGTCGTATCGCTGCCCGCTTTCCCAAACGGCCATATCAGCGGATTCCAGGCGACGCCGTGTGGGCTGCTGCTCGACGGACTGATGCGGCTCTTGACCAGCGGCCGCGAGCCCTTCGATGCCGGCGGCAAGCACGCGGTCCAGGGCCGATGCCTGGAGCCGTTGCTGGATCGCTGGCTGCAAAATCATTTCTTCCAGCAACGGCCGCCCAAATGCGTACCACGGCTGGAGTTCGCCGACGACTTTCTGAACCGCGCCGTCGAGCAAGCGAAACGAATGCAAGGAAACCTGCATGACGTCCTGTGCACGATGACGCATTTCGTGGCGCACGCCCTCGTCCATGCCCTGCAAACGCATCTGCCGAAGATGCCGACGCGCATTCTGCTGAGCGGTCGCGGCGTGCGAAACGGTTTTCTCTGGCACCTGCTCCAGCAGAAACTCGGTACGATTCCGCTCGAACGGACCGACGATCACGGCGTTCCCGCGGATGCGTGCCAGGCGCTGGCCCATGCCGGATTGGCCGCGCTGACTGTCGACGGCGTCCCGGTGAATCTGCCGTCCGTCACCGGCGCGAGCGGGCAGCGTCTGCTCGGTCACTTCAATCCGGGTTCGAGCGCCAACTGGGCACGCTGTTTGACGTGGATGGCGCATCCGAGCACCGGCCTGCAATCCGCCGCGGCCTAATGCGAGACTCACGCTCATGCCTGTTCTCTTGCAAACGATTTTCCTGCTCACCCTCTCCAACGTCTTCATGACGTTCGCGTGGTACGGCCATCTCGGCAGCCTCAAGGATAAAGCCTGGTATCTCGCCGTCTCCGTGAGCTGGGGCATCGCATTTTTCGAGTACCTCCTGCAAGTGCCCGCCAATCGCATCGGCAACTCGCGTTACAGCCTTGCCGAACTGAAGATCTTGCAGGAGGTGATTTCTCTGTCGGTGTTTGTGCCTATCGCGGCCTATTATCTGAAGCAACCGTGGAAATGGGACTATCTGTGGGCCTCACTGTGCATCGTCGGGGCCGTTTTCTTCATCTTCCGCGAACGAGCATTTACCGAGGAACCGCCGCCCGTCTTGGCTCCTCAAGTCGTGCCGGTTGAGGACGGCAATTCTCCGTGACATAGGATAGACTACGCCCATCCTCCGATCCGCTCACCCTGAGAGGACACCGCCATGCCGCAAGCGATTCGCGTCGCCGTCGTCACCAACGCCGACGGCACCCATCTCGACCAGTGGCTCCCCTCGCTGGCGGAAATCGCCGAGGTCGAAAGCGTCGCTCTCGCCGACCCGTCCGGCAACAGCGAGAAACTCGCCCGCAAGGTGCTCGGCACCAAACTGCGCGAGGTCCACAAGAACGCCGCGGATATGTACAAGAAGTTTCGTCCGTCGGCCGCCGTGATCAGCCTCGAGCCGCGACTTTGTCCGGACGCAATCGATACTGCGCTGGACGCTGACTGCCATGTGCTGTCCGAGAAGCCTGGCTGCATCCGCGCCGAAGATTTCGCCCCGCTCGTGCGCAAGGCCCAGACCCGGCACCGCCACTTGATGCTCGTGATGGCCAACCGGTCGCACGCTCCCGTCCAGGAAGCGCGCCGCATCATCCGCAAGGGCCAACTCGGTCGAATCTACGGCATCGAAATCCACATTGTCGCCGATCAGACGCGCCTGACCCGCAAGGAATATCGCCAGACCTGGCAGTGCATCCGCGAACGCGGCGGTGGCGGGCATCTCGCCTGGTTCGGCATCATGTGGCTCGACATGGCGATGTACGTCACCGGCTTGCGCGTCGAGGCCGTGGCGGGCTTCACCGGCGTCGTCGGTGGTCAGCCGATCGACGTCGAGGACACCGCCGTCCTGTCGCTGCGCTTCAACCGCCGCTGCTTCGGCACCATGACCTCGGCTTATTATCTCGACCGCGGGGTCCAGTCGCACATCCAGATCTGGGGCGAACACGGCTGGCTCAAACTGGCCACCGTCGAGGACCAACCGCTGCAATGGTACACGACCCGCGACGTCAAGGAGCCGCGCGTCCAAGAATTCACCTATCCGCGCGGCCAGCGCGGCTACACCCCGTTCTTCCGCTCCGGCATCCGCGCCGCCGCCGGCCTCGAGGAACCGCCCATGACCGGCGATGACTGTCTCGCACTCTTGCAGACGGTCTACGGCTTCTACCGATCCGCCCAGACCGAACGAGTGCAGACCGTGGGAAAGTGACCTTCGTTAACGTTGTCCCCTGCCCCGCAACCTGCTAAACTGAATGCCGTTTCGCCGCCCGGGCCTATAGCTCAACGGCAGAGCAGGGGACTCATAATCCCTTGGTTGCAGGTTCGAATCCTGCTGGGCCCAGTCCTGATTTTTGCCTCGCCGGATGCGTTTGACGTGGGAAATTCCAGGGTCGAACGCACGTCGGCCATCTCGTCGCTTGCTTGCACACGTTCGCACGGTTTCGCACTGTTCGGCGTTCCTACTGCACCCTGTACTGCGCCCCCGCGTCCGGTCGTCCCCGTCGCCGCCAGTGCAGTGTTCTCGCCGAGCATGCTGACCATGCCGCCGACCGCCTCGGCATGTTAATCGGCAACAAGTGCTGCCAAGTAAGCTAGTACAAATCATGCAGCAAGCGCCAACGTGGAATTTGAGATGACATCGAGCATATCTGTCTGGCTCGCTCGAATGCGTTCAACCACAAGGCGAAGATTCTCGGGCTGATCCAAGTCCTCGGCCGTATTTATGTTCTTGAACCAACGTGCTCCCAAAAAGGCACCGACCATTTCTTCGCCGCTTTCGAAAGATACGCCCTGTTCACGGCGTTCGGCGCGAGCAACGATCTCGGCGCTGCGGGGATAGAGATCCTTGAGGAGTGCGCGGACACCGGCCTCGGGTGCAGATCCGGATAGAGTTTGAATGACTCGCGCAACATGCCACGCGAAGCGCGCACTTTCGGAACTGAGCATGCCACGGGCATTGTCCGCGTCGTCCGCTTCACCAAGTAAAATCCGCACACGCTGTTGTCCGATGCGGACGGCGGCCCATCCGCCTCGGCCATAGGAACGAATTTGTTCCTCGAAGTATGCCAGCGCAGCCTTGGCATTACCTCGAGCCAACTTGACTAGACCTTGGGTTTCGACGAACGGAGGAAGCAGATCGTCTTCGATGCTGTGTTCCGGGACGTTGAGGAACGCTTCTGCACTATCGCAAAGGGCCGACTTGGGCGATGGATTCGTTTCGCGTTCGGCCCGCCATAGCGCAATCATTGCTCGGCCTAGTCGCTCCGCGGTGCTCATTGACGCACGATCAGGTTTGCTCGGCGTAGCCGGAGGCGTTTCTTCGGTATCGTCGATGCCGAGCGCCGCAGTGCTCATTGGCGCACGATCAGGTTGGCTCGGCGCAATCGGAGGCGATTCTTCCGTATCGTCGATGGCGGGCGCCGCGGTGCTCATTGGCGCACGATCAGGTCGGCTCGGCGTAGCCGGAGGCGATTCTTCGGTATCGTAGATGCGTAGAGCCCGGAACTTGACATTCGGGTCATGTTGCGCGCGTTCCCATTGGGAGTCAAATTCCTCTAATGCGAGTAATGCGGATTGATTACCGTGTTTAGCGAAGTCTGTAATAATGCTTTTGGCTTCATCGCGGAGGACCGTATCTTTTCTAGTTGCACTCAAGGTTGCCAAACCGCGCGCCAATCCAGCTTTTGCGTAGGTGTTATCCCGCTCAATTTCAAGCGCTTCCCGAAACAAGCGGATCGCTTCCTCCGGCTCGCCCAAGCGAAGAAGCAAGTTTCCCAATCCGGTTCGGCAGGCGGTAATGGTCGGGAACAGCGCAATTGCATCTTCGTATACGGCGCGGGCCTCCTCCCGCCGTCCCATCGCTCGCAATGTTTCCGCCCATCCGCTTCTGCTGACATCATTCTCTGGGAACAGCGCAACCGTCTCTTCATAGACGGCGCGGGCCTCATCCAGTCTATCCATCGCTCGCAGTGTTTCCGCCAATCCGTTTCGGCAGACGACATTGGTCGGGAACTGCGCAACCGCCTCCCGAAGTACATATTCCGAAGTGGTCCAATCACCTTGCTCGCGCAGCATAACGCCGAGCTCGCTTCGGATCACATGATCCCATGCGAACCGATGGCGGGCCTCCCAAAGAATGCTCACAGCATCTCCGTCGCGGCGTGCTGCGTGGAGCACCCTGGCATAGGAAGTCCAGTTCCGCGGATTCCAGGGCGCCCATTGGAGGGCTTCTTCCATCAAGGAAAGAGCCACCGGTGCGCGCTTCCTGTCCGCACGGATGATCGACATGGCAACGTTGTTGAACGTCTTGTTAATGAAATTCGGAAAACCGGTTAACTCGGCATAAGACCGATGCCAATCTAGAAACTCGGCAAACTCCCGCGAATCGCATTGGGCCGGATCCTTGCGCAAGCGCTCAGCCCAGTCTTTGGATACATAAACAGGCACGGGCTGCACGCGCCGGGGGGACGCACCTGTTGACGGACGCCAACCTTTTAATCCCGGCAACAATGCTGAAAGCCAATCGCGAGCTTTCGACGGCTGATGGCGATTCGGCCGAATTGGCGCCAAGTGATTGACCCAGTATTGCGCCGTCCGCCGATAGGTGGCAAACACGCTGCGCATGGTTTGCTTCCACTTGCTTTCTGAAATTCCGCCCTTGTCTGCAAGTTCCATCATTGCTTCCAGAAGTCCCTGAGGAACATCGGCAGACTCGCGCCCATCCGCGTCGGGCATCTTGCGAAACCCGAGGATGCCGATACCAAGGTAGGACCGCTTCCCTGGTTCCTCACCAAGGATCAGCCGCCGCCAGAGAGGTGAGAATTGTCGGTCACGCTGGGCGCGTGCAAGAGCAAATAAATATGCACCTTCGGGATCGCGATCGGGACCTTGGTAAAAACCATGCAACCACAGGCGCAGTCGCTTGTGTTGCCGGCGCAAGAATTTGCCCGTATTAGGAAGTTCCATTGGTGCGATGCCGCGAAAAAACTCCTCCAGAACAGCTACCCAACGATTAAGAGTTGTGCCATCGGGGAGTGCGGCAAGTATGTGCTTATCAAGCCAGCACTCAACCGCAGAATCGAGCGCTGAATCTGCAGGTTCGAAGAAAAAATCGAGGACATCCCCTAGCGAGAGCGGGCCTGCCGCCCCGAGAGGGATGAATCCGCGCGCAAGGCGATCCAAGGCCGTGCCCGGGTCACGCTCGAATTCCTCGCGCCAGCGCTGCAGTGCTTCATTCATGGCTAAGGTACGTCTGAACGAAATACAAAATCCTGCTCCAACAATTCGAAATGACGCCGGCGGGCAGCCAAGAGTTCACCGTCGGTGATGGTATCGTTGATTTCGCCGACCATGACGAAGTCACCCAATCCGTAGTCAACGCGGAAATGCAGCAGTTCCGCTCTAAAATCCAGCCCACCATCCGCCCCAAGGTTGAGTGTAATGCCGAAGCCAAACGGGTTGCTGCTTGCAGCGGCCTTGGGAAATGGGAAAAACGCTGCGCCCGGTCCGTTGGCTCCGCCCGCTTCGAGCACGGTGGGGATCGCCGCCCAGCTTGCAACTTTCGCTTTCTTGGCTGCACGCTCCACTCGGGAAAGATTGTAGCGACAAAGCACGACCGGCACAGGTTTTAGCACGGAACCGCAAAAGTGTGCAAGACCAAGAACATTTCGCATCTGCCGTGGCCAATCAGGCAATGACAGGAATGATTCCACCTCGCCGAAAGGCGTCGCGAAGGCCGGGCGCGCATCACGACGCGTGTTCAATTCTTCCACCCAAATTGCCAGACGATCACTCTGATCCGCCGTGACGGTGGCGGCTTTCCCGGGTTCTCGCGAAGCAACCAGATTTCCGAGTTGATCGGCAAGTTCTTGGGGCGAGGCGAAATCCCCGGGACAAAGCCTGTGCAACGCGGTGAGAGACTCCAGCCGCACTACGTCCTGATGCGATTCGATGGCCAAATGATTGCCTTTGTTATCGGCTGCGAATGTGGAGACACTCCGAACTCGTGACACAGGCAGAGCAATATTCTCGCTGTAGTGGTTGCCGAAAGCTGCCCACCAGGAGGAAATATCCCACCCCACCGACACCGCGCCAGGTGTTGCCGACAGAAATGCCGTTTCACGTGAAGCGGCCAGCCCTTCTTCGAGAAGAAAGTTGACGGCCGGCGCGGCCTCCGCGGACACGAGCGCGCGGGCCGTGCTGCGAAGAAACGTTGCAAATGGACCGTCGCTTTGAAAAGCCATGATCAATTCAGTTAGAAATTCCGGCAATTGAGATCTCTTGAATTCTACCGCGCAATGCGGCAGCGGCAATCACACGCATGCCCCGTTCTATCCATCAAGCGGCGAATTCGCTACCGCACGGTAGATCTCACGATCGCAGCTTTACTTCTTTTTGCTCAGTCCGGGCGATGAGATGTAACGGCCGGCCCACTCGTAGAACGATGGGAAATTGGGGGTGTTGGTGTGGCCGCCGTCGTGCTGGCGCCAGGCTAATTCGCCGCCGATGAGGGTATTGACCGCGGGCATCTTGGCGGTCAAGTAATCGCCGGTCGTGCCGAGGTCCTTTTTGCCGAGTAGGCGATAGGCGGGACCTGCGAGGACGCCGGCCATGAAGCTGCCGCGGGCGTCGATCCAGTTCGGGTCCCCTGGGGGAATGCCATTGCTGATGAAGCAGAGCCGTGGGGCGCATAGTGCGATCAGTTGATGCTGGTCGACAGGTAAGTCGGCGGCCGTTTTCTTGCCCAACCTGCCCTCGTCGACCGCATACTTCAGGTAGTTGCCGGCCATCCAGTGGTACTCGCCGCGGCCCGCGACGTTTTCGAGAAGCTCGCCGAAGATATGGCGATGCAGCTTGGCGCCGCCGGCCCCGGACGCGGCGACGAACCCCGCCGCGATGCGTGTATCGAATGCGGTGGCAACGATCGCTGCCTTGCCATAACGAGACACGCCGGTGATGCAGACCTTGGTCGGATCAACGCCCGAATCGGGATTGGCTTCGAAGTAATCGATGAGGCTGCTCACGCCCCACGCCCAGGCGCGCAGGGCGCCCCAATCTTCGGGACTGCGCGGCTCCCCCTTGTTGGTCAGGCCGATGATGCCTTCGCGCAGTCGGCTGCTGTCCGGCTGTATGCTGTTGGGGTTGATGGTGCCGTAGCCCCAACCCTTGTCGAGCGCTTGCTGCTGCCACGAGTTCGCGCCTCCCTTGCCGCCGAACCCGAACCCGCCGCCGAACTGAATGATGATCGGCACCTTGCCCGCCGCATACTTGGGCACGGTGAAGCTCGCCTGGATTTCGACCTTGATCTTCGGGAACGCGCTGTTGTCGACGGTGCCGACCAGCGTCTTGGTGACGATCGCAATGCCGCCGCTTTCGCCTTCGACGGTGCTGGTGACTTTCCACGTCACCTTGGGAACATTCTTGGGAATCCGGCCATAGACCTCGCGTTCGAAATCGTCGACGAGTTCCGCTCGTCGCTTGGGCCATTGATCGGCCGACTTCACCTTCGCGCCGTCCTTGAAGGTCATCAGGTCCGGCATCGAATCCTTGTAGGGATTCGCGGTGGCTTCGTCGTCCTTGTCCTTCGGGCCGCGCCCCTTGCGCATCTTCTTGATGCCGAGCTGATCAAGCATGTTTTGATAGTCGTCGTACCCGGCAGGAATGAAATCGGGTTGCTTGGGTTTGGCCTTGACGGCTTGGCCGGAGGATGGGGCGGCGATCAACACGAGGATGGCGAGCAGTAGAGCGGCCGTAGCCGGTCGAAGGACGCACGGTGCAAATAGGTTTCGTAACATTGGCTTCTCCTGAACACGTCAGCCGAGAATCGAAGCTCTGAAAGAATCAATAACGCCCCTGCCACAATCAAGCTCGCCCCATCCCGATCGTTCCGGTTGAAGCTCCATTCAATACTCTCCTGGCTCCCACACGACGGGGGAGAATTCCGCGCCGGCAATCATTCGTCCATCGCAGCTAAAGGCCAGCGAGGATATGAAATCGCAGGAACAATCCACGTCAGTACCTTTCTGCCAGGTAGACGTAGTCCAAAAGGAGATCTTACCGCCACGACAGCCGGCAGCAAGTCGTTGACTGTCTGGTGTAAACGCGAGGCATAGAGCCGAAACAGCGCGCGGGTGATCCTTGTCACGGACTCCCGAAGGCGTTAACGTCGCCAACTCGGCGAGTGTATCGGCATCCCAGACGACCAGGTCGTGCTTGCGCATACCAGCCACGAATCGTCCGTCCGGCGAATAGACCAGGCGACGCACGGCTGGCAATCCCCAAGGATCATTGTCCCGCGGCATTGGCTTTGATTCCGCGAACTTTTTGCCAGCCGGGAATGACCAGGTCCAAAGCGATGTCACGTGAGCCAATTTCACCGTGACGTGCCCGGCCACCACGGCGCCATCGCCGCGCACCGCGATCGTAGGCATCAGCAAATGGTACGGCAGACCC
>JACQFG010000383.1 GCA_016200155.1 Planctomycetota bacterium
GCGCTTTTTGCATGTTGCTTTCCAGCGTCACCGGCGTGCCATTCTGGCGCTTGCTTTCATCCGCCGCTTCCATGAACGCGAAGATCTCGGTCGTTTCCTCGGCACTGATCGGCGCCACGCCGGTGCGGAAGAACTTGGCGATCTCGACGACGAGCGGCTTGTACCCGCCGACATATCCCGTCGTGCTGATGTCCTGCTTCTCGCCGAAGATGACGGCGCCATACCCCTTGCTGCCGGCGCGCAGGCCGCGATAGGTGCCGATGCGTCCGTCGGTCCAAGTGCCGGTGACGGTGTCGGTGTCCTTGGTATGCGTGCGGACGACGCTCTTGCAGCCGGTGCCCATGAAGGTGTAGAGCGCCTCGCAGCCGTGGACGCCGTACCAGAAGAGGTCGGGATGGTGCGGCTCGATCTCGCAGGGGCTGTATGAGATGCAGCCAAGCACTTTGCCGAGCTTTGGGTCGGCCTTGGCGGCGCGAATGTTCGTGGCGTAACGCAGGCTCGAGCTGGAGAAGACGGGCGTCTTGTACTCACGAGACAGTTCGAAGATGCGGATCACGTCGGCCAGCGAACCGGCGATCGGCTTGTCGATGAACAGCAGCTTGCCGGCCTTGAGCACGGGGATCGCCTGATCGAGGTGAGGCCGGCCATCGACGCTTTCGATCAGGACGACGTCGACGCGCTTGAGCAGCTCATCGATCGAATCGACGATCTCGACGCCGTACTTCTCCTGGATCTGCTTGGTGAACATGTCGAGGCGATTGAAGCTGGCCGGGATGTCCTTGGACCCGCCGCGATAGGCCGCCACGACCTTGAAGCCGGCCAGGTCGCCCTCGTTCTTCGGATCATTGAAGAGGCCCGTGAACGCGGGAACGTGCGAGGTGTCCAGCCCGATCATGCCGATCTTGATCAGCTTTTTGTCTTGCGCCTGAGCGCTGGGGATCGCGAATGCGAGAATGGCCAGGGCCATCAGGAAAATGCCGGTCTTCATGCGTCGCCTCCGGTGAGTGAGGTTCGTGAATCGATTGGAGGCGATTATCGGCGGAAGGTGGATGCAAGGCAAGCAGATTTATTGTTGCGACTCGTGTGCATTTGATCGGCATACCGCACACGCGGGGTCGCGCCGCAACAGCACTTTGCGAAACGACATGTCGGCCAGGTCACACACCAGCATCTTGCCGACCAGCGGATCGCCCAGGCCGGCGAGCACCTTGATCACCTCCATCGCACCGAGGCTGGCGATCGTGCCGGCGACGGCGCCGAATACAGGGAACTTTCGCTTCCACGCCGGCGGCTCCGTCGGATACAGGCACGCCAGGCACGGTCCTTGGCCCGGAAGCACCGTCGTCAGTTGCGCCTCCAGCTCGTACATCGCGCAATCGACGAGCGCCTTACCTTGCGCAATCGCGGCACGATTGAGCAGCAGACGCTCCTGAAACAGCGGCGCACAGCTCGCGATCACGTCGGCATCGCCGACGAGCCGATCGACATTGGCGTCGCTGATGTTTTCGGCCACCGGCACGACTTCGACATGCGGATTGAAAGCACGCAAACGCTGGGCGGCCTGTTCGACGCGCGATTGATCGAGCCCGGCGTGGCTCATCAGGAGCTGACGGTTGAGATCGTCGAGGCGAAGATTGCCGGCGTGGGCGAGGATCAGCCGGCCGACGCCCGCCGCGGCAAGGTGCAATGCCAGCGTGCCGCCGACGCCCCCGACGCGCGACACCAGCACGGTGGCGTTCTTGAGTTTGAGCTGTCCAGGTTCGCCGAAGCCTTCGACCCAGAGCTGCCATTCATAGATGGCGCGTTCTTCGTCGGTCAATGATTGCATGATGGGATTATACGATCAGAGCCTGAAGCGTAAGCGAGGAGGCCATCCTTCGCTTACGCTTCAGGCTCTGACATCAACCGCCCGACATCGGCGCGAGAATGGTGATTGCGTCGCCATCGCGCAAGGGCCGCGACAGCTCCGCATGCTCCTCGCCGACGAAGAATAACAATGAGCGGCGCGGTTCGCCGGCGTCGTCCAGAAGCATGGCGCGAAACGCTGCGCCATGCCGGGCACCCAGCGCTTGCAGGAAATCACGCAAGGCCACGGCTCCCGACATCTCGACCTCTTCGCTCGAGCAACCGGCCGATCGTTTGATCTGCGTCATGTAATGTACGGTGACGTGCATGCTTCCGTGAGCGCTGTAGGAACAAGCTGCCAGCTTGGCCCGTCTGCCGCTGCATACGCCTGGCGCTACAGGGACAAGCTGGCAGCTTGTCCCTACGGCATTATTTTTTCTCTTCCAGGATCACCTCGATGCCGCACAGGATCGTCTGACGAACCTGGGCCTGAGCGGTCGGCGTCAAGCGCACCACGATGTTGCCCTGTGCCGAGACTCTCTTGAATTCCTTGATGAGCGTTTTGCCTGGACCACCGGCCTCCTTGGCGATGTCGAAGTCGCTGAGCACGCGCTTGCCTTCGAGATCGACGTGGAATACACGTTTGCCCGCCGGCAAATTGTCGGGCTCGGCGAAGTAGAGCTTGACGGTGTACGGCATCGCGCTGGGCATGGCGCCGAGCGTGATGGAAACTTCGCTGACGCCTTTCAAGCCGGACGAGGTCACCCAGTTGTAATCTCCCATGATGGCCGTCGAATGTCGGCGATAGGGTTCAGCGGTCGCGGGCTTGGTCGCGATTGGCACGGCCGGGGAGATGCCGGCGACGCTGGGATGTTCGAGCCAGAGCGTGCCATTCTCGGCCTTGCGATCGCCGGCGGCGCCGAGGTTGACGCCGAGGCGCTTGACGTAACCCTTGACGTCCTTGGTGCCGAAGGAGGTCCACATCTCGGCTTCGGGCATATGGATGAGCGCGATCGACGATTGATTCTGGTAAGCGCAAGTGCAGGTGCGGGTATATTCGGGAGCGGTGATGATGCCGCCGGCGACGATGAGGTTATTGGTGCAGCTCGAGCGGAAGCCGCCGAAGTTCCCCGTGCCGCCGTCGTTGCACAGATCGAAATAGCCCGCCGCACCGGAGCGAAACGTCAACAGATGTTCGGAAGCGGCCGGCGTGTTGCAACCGTAGTTGCGGATCCACTTCCAGGGAACCTGCTCGCCCGTGATCGGATCGGTTCGCATTTTCTGGTTGCCGGTGAGCAGGTCGCAGGCGCTTTGATCCTGGAGGATGGTGTCGCCGTGGATCATGGCGGGGCCGGTGTAGGCTTTCTGGAACCAGAGCGCCTTGCCGTCGCCGGCGCGATAGGCGCGCATGCCCTTGGGTTCATCGAAGAGCGAATCGCGCGCGACCCGGCCGGCCTCGACGAGCACGTCGTGCTTTTCTGAATAGGAAAGCCAGGTGCCGAACACTTCGGTGCTGCTGCTCCAAACCTCTTTGCCGGTCTTGAGATCGAAAGCGATGAGGCGCGCCGGCGCGGGGTCCGGGTCGTCCTTCTTGATGCGGGCAAGCTGCTCGCCGGAGAGACGGTCGATGGTGTAAAGCCGACCGCCGCCGATGCAGGTTGCATTGTGGCGGAAGGAGTGCTTGGCCGACGCGGTCCAGAGCACGGCGCCGGTCTTGCGGTCCATGACGACGAGATGCCGGCTCGCGGACAGGTTGTCGGAGTAGCCCTTGATCGTCTTGAACAGCTTGGTGATCGTCGATTCCTTCTTCGGATTCGGCTCGTCGTCCTTCTTGTCGGGAGGGTCCTTGTCGTCGCCGGAGGTATCGCCGACCTTGGGCGCCGGCGGCACGGCCTTCGGATTGAACAGCGGATCGGCGCCGGCGATCAGGAAATCGCCCGACACGTTGATGTAGCCCAACGGCACATTGTCCTTCATGCCAGGGAACTTCGGCAGGACGAACTCGCCGATCTTCTTGCCCGTGGTCAGGTCGAGGCGGATGCACTTGCCGTGGAAAGCGACGTAGATGCCGTCGGAGGTCGAGACGAAGTTGCTGCCGCTGCCGTTGGCACCCGGCTGATGCGCCACGTTGTTGTAAAAGAACCCCACGCCGGGCAGTTTGGTTTCCCAGAGCAATCGGCCGGTATAGATGTCGAGGGCACGCATCAGATCGACGCCTTCGATGATCATGCGGCCATCGATCACCTGCGGTTGCGGGCCATGACCGTGGCGCGGCAGGATGCCGTCATGCGAAGGGCCGCCGAACCAGAGCACGCCCATCGGCGCCTTGACGAGCACATCTTTCGAGACACGCGTGTTGGCGGCGTCGGCGTTCTCGTGCGTCCAGTTGGCCGAGCCGGGCAGCGCGCCTTCACGGACCAGGACGACAAGGTTCTCCCGGTTCGAAATCCGGGCATTGGCGAGCTTCGGTTCGGCCAACGCCGCCAGCAGCTTCTGCACGCGCGGCGTCGCGGCGAAACAGCACGTCCCGCCATACGGACGCACCGACTGATATGCCCGCGCGAGCTGCGTGGAATCAAAGTTGTCGGCGTTTTCGCACACCATCAGGTTCGCCAGATACGGCGGCAACTGCACGGAATCGACATCGCCCGGAATCAGTGCGATGCGCGTGCCATAGATGTTCGCCTTCGTCCAGCGTTCGCGAAACGCCAGCACCTTGTCCGCGCTGGGCTCGACAACGATCAGGTGCAGCTGGCTTTTCTTGGCCAGCGCCTCGACGAGCTGTCCATCGCCGACGCCCCAGACGACGGCGTAACCGGCCCGCGTCTTCGCTGCCGTCAGGATTTGCTCCGCCTTTGCCACGATGGCCGATGCGATCTTCGGAAAGTCCTCCGTCTTCGAACGGACATGCTGAACGGTCTTGATTTCCTGACCGCCGAAGCAATAGATCCGGCCGCCACGCGTGATGACGAAAAGCCGATCGTCGGCGGCGATGAGACGCACGACCATGCCTTCGACCTTGAGCGTCCAGCTCGGCGACAGCTTCCTGGCGTCCGCATCCCAGTCGAGCACCGTGACGCGGTCCTGACCGCCGAAGTACAACCGTGCGCCGGCCTTGATCATCGTCTCCACGCCGGGCAGTTTCGTCGATGCGACTTCCGGCATCACCCATTTCTTGACTTTGGTCTTCTTGCCCTTGGCATCCGTGGTCTCGGCTTCGAGTTCCTTGCTGTTCTTGAGATCGAAGACCTTGCAGACCTCCTTGTTCCAGGCAAAGGCATGGGTCTTGGTGAGGGCGATATGTTTTCCATAGTCGGCGAGATATTTTTCGGACGCCGTTTCGAAGACGGCGCCGCCGTTGAAGAAGATGTTGTTGATGGCGGCGACTTCGGACCCGCCGCCGCGCTTGCCGTTCTCGGCGAGCTGGAAGCGGATCATCTTGCCGGTGCGGCGATCGAACGCAGCCGGGACCGATCGGCCGCCCGGGATGATCAGCCGGTTGCCAATGGCGACGAGCGGCCCCTGCGGCGCGACGCCGGCGAAGGAATCGGTGTTGTGCGGCTGCTTCATGTAGGTCGAGCCGTCGCCGTCGTTGGTCCAGACAGCGGCGCCGGTGCGGGCGTCGACGGCGTGGATGAACGTGCCCATGAACGGCCAGATGCTGGCGGCGAAGTAGACCTTGCCGTCGGTGATGACCGGAGCGCCGCGCGCCGGCCAGGTCGAGATCAACCGTTCGTTGCCGAGGATCTTGCGATCGCTCGGCCCGCCGCGAAACTTCCAGAGCAGCTTGCCGGTGTCGCCCTGCAGACAGTAAAGATAGCCGTCGTCGCTGCTGAAGTAGACCTTGCCCTCCCACGCGACGGGGGCGAAGCGGACCGGGCCGTCGGCGAAGAACGTCCACTTTTCGGCGCCGGTCTGCGTGTCAAGGGCGCGGACGGCGTCATAGCGCGACGAATTGATATAAAGCGTTTGGCCCTCGACGACCGGCTCACGGACGATGTCGAACTGCATCTTGTCCTGATCGGGCCAGGCCGGCTTGAGCGGCATGTACTCGCGCACCCAGTGCGGATACAGCTTCGCCGGCAGATCGTCGGGTGACGTGCCGCTGCGGTTGGCGTCGTAACGCCACATCGGCCAATCCCCGGCCAGGACGCTGCCGGGTATGATGACAATGACGATCGCAGCGATGAGGCAAAGTTTGCGGCGGGATTGCATGAGGTTATTCAGGTAGGATGAATTACGATGCCGTTGGTGGTGGGGGTGTGCTATCATCAAGTTACTCGACCCATCGGCGCGTTGCAATGAATTATTCGCGAAGTTTCTGCTTTTTTGGGTGCCCTCTCTTCGTTTAGCGCCCGCCTGGCGCCGCGCGGGCGCTAAGCGAAGACCACAGGATTCAACACCGCCCCACCGTGCGGGTTCCTCCATGATCCTCGATTTGAACAGCGATCTGGGCGAAGGCTGCGGGCTCGATGCGGAGCTGATGCCGCTCGTGACGTCGGCGAACATCTGCTGCGGCTTCCACGCGGGCGATTCGACGACCGCGCATGCTGCGCTCCAGCTGGCGGTGAAGCACGGCGTGCAGGTCGGGGCCCATCCAGGATACGCCGACCGCGAGCACTTCGGCCGGCGCGAACTCGCCCTTGGTCAGGATGCAATCTTCGAGCTGTGCGTCTATCAGGTCGGCGCCTTGATGGGGCTGGCGAAAGCGGTCGGGATGCCGATACGCTATGTGAAGCCGCACGGCGGACTGTACAACCAGGCGTGTCGCGAAGACACGGTCGCGCTGCCGATCGTCAAGGCGGCAGAATTGCTGCAACTGCCGGTGATGGCGTTACCGGGCTCGCGGCTTGAAGCACTGTGCCAGGGACGCTGTGGCTTTATCGCAGAGGGTTTCGCGGATCGCCGTTACCTGCCCGACGGCACGCTGGTCCCGCGCAGCCGGCGCGATGCGTTTATGCACGAAGTTGACGAAGCTGTTAATCAGGCCGACTGGCTGATCCACGAGCGCGGCGTGCGCACCCTGTGCGTCCACGGCGACAACCCGCAAGCCCTCGATTTCGTACGCGGCCTGCGTGACGCCTTCAGCAAGCGCGGCATCACCTTGAAAGCGTTCCCATGAGTCTAACGGTGCTGGAACCGGGTCTGGCGTCGCGCATCGTCGATGCCGGCCGACCGCGCACGCGCAGCCTCGGCGTCAGTGTGGGCGGGGCAGCAGATCGGCGCTCGCTGGCACTGGGCAACGCCTTGGTCGGCAATCCGTCGGACGCGGCGGCCCTCGAAATCCCGCTCAAGGGGCCGCGGCTGCGTGCCGAGGCCGACGTCGGCTGTGTTATCTTCGGCGCTCCCTTCGACGTGCACACGGACAGTGATCGCATCGAAGTTGGCCGCACCTTCACGCTGCGCGCCGGCGAGCATCTGCACATCGGCGTCACGAGCGTCGGCGTCCACGCCTATCTTTGCGTACGCGGCGGATTTGACGCGCCGGCTGTTCTTGCCAGCCGATCGGCGCTCGACACGGTTCGGCGCAACGACACGTTGCCGTGCGCGGCGAGCACGATTCGCACTCGTTTCTGCCCCGAGGTGATGCCGAAGTTTCCCGATGCCTGGTGCGTGGCGGCGACGCCGGGACTGCAAGCATCGTGGTTCGACGAGGCCGAGTTCTTCGATCAGCCGTTCACCGTCACTCCCGCGAGCAACCGCATGGGCCTTCGGCTCAAGGGAGACGCGCTGACGATGCCCGATCGCGAGATGATTTCCGAGGCCGTCTGTCCCGGTAGCGTGCAGGTGACGCGCGACGGGCAGTGCATCGTGCTCGGCGTCGACGGTCAAACGATCGGCGGCTATCCGAAGATCGCCCAGGTGGTCCAGACCGACCTCGACGCGCTCGGTCAACTCCGTCCCGGCCAGGGGATCCGCTTCACGAAAATCACACTCGACGAAGCGATCGAGCGCAATCGCCGTGCCCATGCGGAACTGCGCGCGTGGACGATGCGGTTACGCCTGTCGCTGGAGGCATTTCGGTCTTAGCCCGACGCGCCCGCGCGGGTCGCACCTCTGGCCCTTGCTGGCGCTGCGGGCTATTATGATCTTTCGCCATTTGCAACCGAGGAACCCATGGACAAAGTGTTGATCGCCCCCGCGCAGCTTGCGGGCCTGGACGCGGAATTCGTCACGGTCCTCAAAGCGGCTGGCTTCGAACTCGTCTATCCCAAGAAGCGAGCGCAACTCACCGAGCCGGAGCTGCTCGAACAACTTGCCGGCGTCCGCGCATCCGTCGCGGGGTCGGAGCCGTATACGAAAAAAGTCTTGCAGGCGCATCCGCAGCTGCGCGTCATCGCCCGCGCCGGCGTCGGCTATGACGCGGTCGATTGTCCCGCCGCCAGCGAACATGGAGTCGCCGTCACGATCACGCCGGGCGCCAATCAGGACGCGGTCGCCGAGCACACCTTCGGGCTCCTCCTCGCCATCGCCAAGGACCTGATCAACCAGCATCTGGGAACTTGCAAGCTCGAGTGGCCGAGGCGGGCGAACCTGCCGCTGCGAGGCCGAACGCTCGGCATTGCGGGACTGGGCCGCATCGGCAAGGCGGTCGCACTGCGCGGCGAATGCTTCGGCATGAAGCTGCTTGCTTACGAACCGTTCCCCGATCATGCTTTCGCCAAGGCGCACGGCGTCACGTTCGTCAGCTTCGAACAACTGCTTGCCGACGCCGATTTTCTGTCGCTGCACCTGCCGGCGACCAAGGAGTCACGCCATCTGATCAACCGCACCACGTTGGCGAAGATGAAGCCGAGCGCATATCTGGTGAACACCGCGCGCGGCACGCTGGTCAAGGAGGCCGATCTTGTCGAAGCGTTGCAGCAAAAGAAAATCGCGGGGGCCGGCATCGACGTGTTCGAAGATGAACCGCCGAGCGACAGTCCGCTGTTTCACATGAGCAACGTGGTGGTCACGCCGCACGCTGCCGGCGTCGATCTGCAATCGCGCGACGACATGGCCCTGTCCGCCGCCCAGGCGATCGTGTCGCTGTCGAAGGGCGAATGGCCGACCGAGAAGGTCGTCAATCCGGAAGTGAAGGCGAAGTTCAAGTGGTAGGGTTATCTTCGTTTAGCGCCCGCGCGATCCTGCGGGACCGCGCGGGCGCTAAACGAAGAGTGACCTATCGGGGCGCGCACACGGCTTCATTGCCCGCCAGGTACGCCGCCGGATAACCCAGGGCGCGATACAGCCGAAACTGAGCCCGATTGTAATCTGCCACCGCGCCGTAGTAATTGCTGTACGCCTGCGACAGGCTCTGCACGGCGGCGATCACCTCTTGCGGCCGAACCATCAGGATGATCAAGTCCCCCGCGCGGCGCGTCTGGCTCAATCCCTGAAAGTTCTTATCCACCGAGTCGGCGGCGTCCTTCAACCCGGACTCCGCATGCGTCAACCGGTCCGCGGCCGACTTCGCCTGCGCGTGAGCCTGAAACACCTCGGCGGCAATGCGATCTTGCAGGCGGAACAATTCCAGCATGGCGAGCTGATGCTCCGCCCGGCGTTCGTGGACCTTGGCGCGATTGACCAGCCCGAAGCCTTGCAGCTCCCAGTAGACTTGCAGCTCGACGTCGGCGCGCGGGCCGTACCGGTTGAGGGCGTCATTGCCGCCGCCGAACACGCCGCCGCTGAAGGACGCGGGCGGATTGGTTCCCGATCCCTTGAGGACGAGGCTCGGGATCAACGGGCGAATCTTCTCCTGCCGCAAACGCTGCAGCGTCGCTTCGATCAGCGCTTGCTGCGACGCCAGCTCCGGACGATTGCGCAGGCCGGTCGGAATCAGCGTGTCGACGGTCTCATCGCGACCGATGAGCGTCACGCGCAGGTGCGGCGGCTCGACGGGATCGATCAGGGCTGCCGGATCGAGCCGCAGTACGCGGATGAGGTCGGCGCTGGCGACGTCCCAGCGTTCCTGCGCGGCGAAGGCGGCTTGCTTGCGAATGGCCAGGTCGGTGCGGGCGCGGACCGCTTCGACCGGTGCGATCAATCCTTCCGCCAGCTTCTCGGTGCGGCGCACCAGCTCCTCGGCATGTTTGACGGCGGTCAGCGCCCCGACGTATTCGCCGCGCGCTTGCTGCACGCTGAAGTACGCCTCGGCGACCGTCAGCATGGTGTTCATCTCGATCGTGTCGCGATCCGCCAGGCGGGATCGCACGACTTGCCGGGTGGCCAGCGGCGCGAAGATGGCGTCGCTCGGCGTGAAGATGGCGTTGACGCCGGCGCCGGCCATGAACGACGATCGACTCGGATTGATGATGCCGCCGCCAGCCTCCTGAAAGCGCCCGTCGTGCCGCAGGTAGTCCGCGCCGATCGTTATGGTCGGGAGCCAGGCATACTTGGCCTGATCGAACTGGGCATTCGCTTGCTGGATGCGCTGGCTGGCGATGGCGATGTCGATCGTTCGCGCGTTGACCAGCTTGAGAGCCGTCGGCAGATTGATCGGCAGCGCATTGCCGCGCAGGGTCGGCGGCTGCCAGGCGACGGGGGCCGGTGGAATGGAAATCTCCGGCGGCCCGAGTTTCGGCTGAGCGAGCACTTCGCCGACCAGGCAAGTCACCGTCAGCGCGGTCAGAACAACGGTCGTGATAGCGGACCTAGCCATGAGGATTCCCAGTCGTCCCGCATTGCCGATTCCAGCGAGACGGGGGCCTCTGCCGGCTTTTCCAGCAATGCGGATTGTTCTCAATATCGGTTGTTTGCCGGGACGGAATGGAGTGCAAAAACGTGGAATTTGAGGTAACTGTCAGAGCCTGAAGCGCAAGCGAAGTTTGCGAAGTCTGCTTCGCTCACGCTTCAGGCTCTGATTGCTACTTGCGGCGCACTTCCTTGCCTTCGCTGACGGCGCCGAGGTTCGACACGACGATCGTATCGCTGCGGTTGACCGCTTCCCACGCGCCGGCTTTTTGCATCTTGAGCACCTCGACGTCCTGCCCGTCGCGCACGCCGAGCTTGAGCGGAGTGCGCACCGCCTTGCCCTCGGCGTCGACGCGCCAGCAGCACGGCAGGTCGCTGTGCATGAAGATCGCGCTCGCCGGCAGCGTCCAGCGGTCGCCCAGGTCGATGGTGAAGATCAGGTTGGCGTACATGCCGGGCCGCAGTTTGCCTTCCTTGTTGTCGTAATCGATCTCGACGCGCAGGGTGCGCGTCTTGGTGTCGAGCGTCTTGCTCGTGCGGGCGATCTTGCCGGTGAAGGTCTGGTCCTTCAAGGTCGGCACGTCGATGACGGCGTCGCGGTTATCGGCCATGTACTGGGCCTCGCCTTCGGGAAGATCGGCGACGATGCGCAGCTTGTCGGACTGGGCGACGATGAAGAGCACCGCAGGCCCGCCGCTGGCATTGGGCTGAAGGTAATGCCCTGGATGCACATTGCGGCGCGTGACAATGCCATTGAAGGGGGCCTGGATGTGGCGATAATCCGCCATCGCCTTGACGCGTCCCTCGTCGGCCTTCGCGACTTTTTCGCGGGCCACGGCTGCCGCGATGTCGGCCTTCGACTTGGTGTGCCGGGCGACGGCCTCGGCCTTCACTGCCCGCGCCGACTTGAGCTGGGCGAGCGTTTCGTCGACGATCTGCTTTTCGACGATTTTCTCCTTGAAGAGTTTTTCTACGCGCACGTACTCTGATTCCCAGCGTTCGCGCTGCGCCTCGGCCCGGCCGATCGCCGCCTCGGTCTCGCCCGCATGCGCCTTTGCCTGATCGATTTCCGCCTTGGCTTGCTCGACCAGCGCCTGCTTCTGGGCATGCTCCTTGACCAGCTCCGGGACTGCCAGCTCGGCGAGGACGTCGTCGACCTTGACCTCGACGCCGATGTCGACGTTCACTTTCTTGACGTAGCCGGCGATGTGCGCCACCAGCGGCGTCTCCTGGAACGGGTCGATGCTCGCCGGCTGCTCGATAACGCGCTTGAGCCGCTTCTCCTTGGGCGTATCCGTCTTGACCGTGGTGTCCGCCTTCACGGGCGGCTTGGTCGTGTTGCAGCCACTGACCAGGGCGGAAAGTGGAACGATGGCGACGGCCGCAATAATGCATCGAATCGTGTGGTTCATGCTGCACCCAATTTCATATAGCCCGCCATTGATGGCGGGCGACCCACGCCCGCCATCAATGGCGGGCTAAATGGCATCATGCCTTTTCGCCGTCGAAATGGCGGCTCGCTGGATCGTCCGGATCAAGCGACACCGACGCGGTCGATGCGCCGCTTTGTATCACCGCGAAGATTGCCGGCAGGATCAGCAGCGTCGTGACCGTGGACGCGATCAACCCGCCGATGACCGCGCGGCCCAGCGGGGCGACTTGCTGGCCGCCTTCGCCCAGCGCCAGCGCCATCGGCAACATGCCGGCGATCATGGCGCAGCTCGTCATCAAGATCGGCCGCAGGCGATGTTTGGCCCCGTCGAGCGCTGCCTTCCACTGTTCGTCGCCGCGCAGCCGCGCCTTCTCGGCAAACGTCACCAGCAGGATCGCGTTCGCCGTCGCCACGCCGACGGCCATGATCGCCCCCATGAACGACTGGATGTTCAGCGTCGTGCCGGTCGCCAGGAGCGCGAGCGCCACGCCGGCGATCACCGCGGGGGACGTCGCCATCACGATCAGCGCCAGGCGGATCGACTGGAAGTACGCCGTCAACAGCAGGAAGATCGCCAGCACCGCCACCGATAGGCCGACGGCAAGCCCGAAGAACATGTCGTTCATCGGCTCGATCTGCCCGCGCACATCGACGCTGACGCCCAGCGGCGGCTCGCCGGCATTCGCGATGGCCGTGTTGACCTTCGTGGCGACCCGGCCCAGGTCCTCGCCTTCGATGTTCGCCATGACGGTGACGAGCCGGCGCATGTTATAGCGATCGTAGCCGCCAGGCATCTTGCCTTCCTTGATGCCCGCGACGTCTTGCAGGAGCAGCTTGTTCTTGATCGGGATCAGGCCGACCTGCTTGCCCGACTTCATACGCTCGATGGGGAACTCGATCTGCACCTGGTAGCTGATGCCCGTTTTCGGTTCGCGCCAGTAATTGGGCACGACGAAGCGCGTCGAGGCCGTGCTGGTGACCAGGGCGCGGGCGACTTCCTCCGCCGTGGCGCCGCCGCGGCCTGCCATTTGCCGATCGATCGTCACGTCGATGGTCGGGTAGTCGAGCGGCTGCGCATACTGCAGATCACGCAGCGAAGGGATCTTCTCGAGTTCGACCTTGACCTTGTCCGCAAAGACGAGGTTGTCCGCGTAGTTCGACCCGCTGACGACGACCTCCACGGGAGTCGCGGCGCCGAAGCTCATCACCTGATTGACGATGTCTGCCGGTTCGAACGAGAGCTTCAGGTTGCGAATACGCTCGTCGATCTGCTCGGTAGTGAACTTCTGCGAATGCAGCAGCGGACGCAGCCATTCCTCGAGCTTGCCCGGCAGCTCGTCGCGCAGTTCTTCCTTCAGCCGTTCCGTGGAATAGCCGCTGCCCGGCTTGAGGGCGATGCGCAGGACGGCCTCGTGGGGCCCGCTCATCCACTGGTAGACGCTGTTGATCGGGAAGCTGGTCGGCACGGCGCCGACGTAGCCCACAGAGATCGCAACGTTATCGGCGCCGACCTTGCCCTTGATCAGATCGAGCGTCTTGACGGCGATCTCCTCGGTGCGTTCGATGCGCGTGCCGGTCGGGGCCCGCAGCCGCAGTTGAAACTGCCCGGCATCGACCGTCGGAAAGATTTCGGTGCCAAGCTGGAACCGATCGAGCGCGTCCACCTTGTAGAGCGAGCTGGTGCCGAGCTGACCACTCGCCAGCCAGATGAGGACGGCAGCAAGCACGAGGTAGACGGCGATCACGGGGCCGCGGACGTGCAGCAGCGATTGGACGACGCGGGTATAGCGTTCCTGAAAGCGGGCGAACCAGTCTTCCTTGTGCCCCACGTGATAATGCTGCAGCAGCCAGACCGACATCACCGGCACAAACGTGCTCGACAAAAAGTACGACGTCACCATCGAGAACCCGACGGCGAGAGAGAGCGGCACGAAAAGCGCCTGGGCCGGGCCTTGCATGAAGAACGCCGGCAGGAACACCGCCAGGATGCACAGCATCGCCAGCAGGCGCGGCACGGCGGTCTCGGCGTTGCCCAGGCGAACGGCGCGGGCGATGTTGTCGGTCAGCGACATCTGCGTGTGGATGTTTTCGACCTCGACGGTCGCCTCATCGACGAGGATGCCGACGGACAGCGCCAGGCCGCCGAGCGTCATCAGGTTGATCGACTGCCCCGTCAGCCAAAGCGCGATGACCGAGCCGAGCAGGGCCAGCGGAATATTGAGCACGACGACGATGACGCTGCGCCAGTCGCGCAGGAACAGGAAGACCATCAAGCCGGTGAGGAAAGCGCCGA
>JACQFG010000388.1 GCA_016200155.1 Planctomycetota bacterium
CTCGCATCACCAACCTCTTCTCGATGGTCCGCTCGCTCCATCACGACACCGGCGATCATTTCTCCGGCGGCCATCGCATGCTCACCACCAAGGCCATGGGCGTCTCCGGCGTCAACAACATGCAACGCTTCCCCGGCATCGGCGCCATCGTCAACCGCGAAGTCGGCTCGCGCCGCCGCGGCATGCCCGGCTATGTCGGCGTTCCCCATTCCTCCTCGATCGGCCTGACCCCCGGCTACTGGGGCGGGCACATGCTCGGCGCCCATCACAACCCGTTCGACACCGGCGGCGACCCCAACGCCCCGAACTTCAACGTGCAAAACCTCAACCTCGCCGCCGGCCTGACCCAGGAACGCCTCGAAGATCGCCGCGCCCTCAACAACCACTTCGACCAGATGCTGCGCGGTCTCGATCAGTCCGGCACCGCGCGCTCCATGGACCGCTATGCCCAGGAAGCGTTCGACTTCGTCACCGGCCCGGCCGCCCGCGAAGCCTTCACGCTGGAACGCGAAGACCCGCGCCTGCGCGATCGCTATGGCCGCCACAGCTGGGGCCAGAGCGCCCTGCTCGCGCGCCGTCTCGTCGAGGCCGGCTCGACGTTCGTCAGCGTCCACCTCGGCGGCTGGGACCACCACTGGGACCTCCAGCCCAGCTACGAACGCCTGCTGCCCATCGTCGATAGCCTCGTCTACGGCCTGTTCACCGACCTCGACGAACGCGGCCTCCTGGACCAGACCCTCGTCATGCTCGGCGGCGAATTCAGCCGCACGCCCCGAATGAACGACGGCGGCAACGGCGGCGCCCCACGCTCCATGGGCACCCCGGGCCGCGATCACTGGGGCAACTCCATGTTCTGGCTCATGGGCGGCGGCGGCGTCCGCGGCGGCACCGTCGTTGGTTCGACGGATCGTTTGGGTGAACGGCCGCACACGCGCCCGGTGACGCCGTGCAACATCCACGCCACCATCTACAACGTCCTCGGCATCGATCCGCGTCTGCAGTTGCTGGACCCGAGCGGCCGGCCGGTCAACGTGCTGGACGATCCGACGCCGATTCAGGAGTTGCTGTAAGATGCGCCGCCTCCGCTGTGCGATCGAGCAAATCGTGGATTGGCATGCGGAGTTGTACGTCGAGCCGCATGTCGTTGCGTTTGTCGCCGTGGCGGCACGGTACTCAGAATCGCCAGCGTTGTTTGACGTTGATTGCGATGGCCTTCCATCGCCCTGGCTCCGCGGTGCGAATGAGTTTGAGCTTGAAATCTCTTGGCACAGAGATACGGCTCGAAACGCCGAGCGCATTCGAGCAACGATGCAGCCCTCGGTGCTCGTGGAACTTGCAGCGATTGGTGTGGCACTCATTCTCGGCCGGCGCATTGTCAATCTCGGCCCATTGGACGTGACTGAGTTGTGGGATCGCGCCGATTACCGAGCGCGTAAGCACAAGGCCGTTCTTGAGATTAGCGGGACGGAGGTTTCCACGGAATTGGGCCGACGACACCGCGAGAAAATCGATCAGGCTCTGAGAAATCCGTTCAAATGGGATGCCTACGTCGCGGTCTGCGCGTTCTCCGGCTCCGGGCATCGCGTTCGCTTCAGCAAGAATTCGGTCAAGGAGGCCCGTCATGAGTAAGGGTCGAACGAAGCCAGCTGCGCGGAAGATCGATAGGATGTTGGCCGAAAAGTCGGCGATCCTTTCGAAAGCCCATGCGTTTACCACCATGGGCATGGCGGAAATTGCGCAGCCGCTCTGGGCTTCCGCAGCTTCTTACGAGGAACGTATCGCGCCGTTATTGGATGCGAACGGCGACACGCTGGAAGCTGCCGTTCATCGCATCAGTGCGGCGTCGTGCTACCTGAAGGCGGGCGATCCGAGCCGGGCCGCCAACCTTTTTCGCGCGGCGTTGGCAGGCCCCTTGCGAGACAACACGCGCAAGGACGTCGAGGGGATGCTGGACGATTGCCTGGGTCTCTTGGCAAAGTAGACGCGGCCCACTTCAACAGAGCGGCCGGTCAAAGGCCTGGATAATCCGACGCCGATTCAGGAGTTGCTGTAGGATCGACGCAGGTCGCCAACCGCCGAGCAAACCTCGGCGGTTTTCCTTGGTACTTGTCATGGCGCCGTGGCCGAACCAGCCGTGTCCACATCCTGCGTGTGCGCAGCCCATCACCGACTTGCTGGTCGAGATGGTTCCTGACGCGGATCGCACCGGACTCGAATTCAAAGCAATTCTCCAACAACGTCCAGGCGGCGCCATTACCTGCCCGTATTGCCAAGGCGCGGTAGAATATGATAGGAGCGGCAACGCGCTGACCGCCTCGGATCGCATTCCACTTCGATATTCTCGCGTAAAGATGGAAACGCGAGCTGCCGACTACGGTGTGCAGCGTATTCCGCCCGATCTGTCGATGACGCCGGAGCAATGGATTGCCGAGGAGAAGCTGATGTCCGGAGCTTTGCAAGGCTACCTATACGCGGAGGATCTCACCCCATGAAATTGATGAACGCCGAGATTGAGTTTCTTTCCGCCTGGGCTCGCGAAGAGTGGGAGCCGGCGTGTTACCAATTGCCGGCCCATCGATTGCAGCTCGCCCATGGCGTTGCCGGCGCGTCGTTGATCGCGTTCATCAAGGCGTGGACCGAATCGGAGCGGAAAAAGGACCACGAGATACTCACCGCGGCGGCCACTCCGGAGCCGAGCTGGCCATGGTCGAACGCGGAGGAATTTGGCTCTCGGTTGCAAGAAGCCAATCGTCTGCGAGCCGATCGGTATGCAAATGCCAAAGTGTGATTTCATGCAAACGCCAATCACCAGCCACGATGCCATCGAGATCGCACGCCGCGACGCCGAGAAAGCGTACCGCGACCTTTCGCCGTACAATGTTCACATCGAACTCGCTGAGGACGGCTGGCACGTCGATTACCAGTTGAACGATCGGCAATCCAACGGCGGCGGACCGCATTACGTGATCGACGCGGAAACCGGCGCCATCCGCGCGAAGAGATACGAACAGTGACTGCCGCGTGAGGGACCTCGGCATGATGCAAGCCTTCCGCCGCCTCGGCGTCTCCTGGTGGAAGCTGGGTCTGTGCGCCTGCGTTGGCAGCGTGTTTGGGCTGGGGTTGTACACCTTTTCCTATGCGCAGGGCGGGTCGTATTTCAGCAGCGATCCGAATGCTTGTGCCAACTGTCATATCATGCGCGAGCCGCTCGATAGCTGGCAGCATGCGAGCCATCATGCGCATGCCAAGTGCGTCGATTGTCATTTGCCTCACGATCTGGTCGGCAAGTATGTCGCCAAGGCGGAGAACGGGTTTTGGCATTCGAAGGGTTTCACGCTGCAAGATTTTCCGGATCCGATCCGCATCAAGCCGAAGAACGCGCGCATCCTGCAAGAGAATTGCATCAAGTGCCATGGCGGACTGGTCGGCGATCTGCAGGCGCACGGAGCGTTTGCGGACGGCTCGAACCAGTGTGTGCGCTGCCATGTCTCGGTCGGCCACGGCGCGCCGCGCTAGCAACGGAGAAACGAAATGTCGAATGTCACGCCCTCAACCTCGCGCTGGCCGGCGCGGATCATTTACCTCGCCACCATCCTCGTCACAGCGGCAGCGGCAGTCGCGATCACCTATCTGCTGACCAACATCTCCGACCGCCAGCACGAGGCGCAGCAGCGCTACGTCGTGCTCGAAAACTTGACCGAGGACTCCATCGATCCGACGCTCTGGCGCAAGAACTTTCCCCGGCAATACGACGGCTATATGCGCACCGCCGACATGGTCCGCGCCAAGCATGCGGGCAGCGATGCCATCGACAAGCTGGCCGAGGACAAGTACCTCAAGCATCTGTACGCCGGCTATGCGTTCAGCATCGACTATCGCGAGAAGCGCGGCCATGCGTACATGCTCAAGGACCAGGAGGACACCGAGCGCGTCAAGCAGAAGAAGCAGCCGGGGGCGTGTCTGCACTGCCACGCCGCGATCATGCCGGTCTATCGCAAGGAAGGCGGCGGCGATTCGTGGGAGCAGATCAAGGAGGGCTTCCGGAAAGTGTGCGAAATGGACTGGAACGACGCCCACAAGCTCGTATCGCATCCGGTCGTCTGTGCCGATTGCCATGATCCCAAGACGGTGCAACTGCGCGTGACTCGGCCCGCGTTCATCATGGGCATCCAGGCGCTGGCCCAGAGCGACGACAAGGTGCCGCATTTGCCGAGCGTCGAGCGCTGGCGCACGGGCAACAAGAAGTCGGACTACGATCCGAACAAGGACGCGAGCCGGCAGGAGCTGCGCACGCTGGTGTGCGCCCAGTGTCACGTCGAGTATTATTTTCAGCCGAAGACGAACCTGCTGATCTATCCGTGGCACAAGGGCTTGAAGATGGATCAGATCGAGGAGTATTACGACACGATCGACTTCAAGGACTGGACGCACAAGGACAGCGGCGCCCCGATGCTGAAGGCCCAGCATCCGGAGTTCGAGCTGTGGAGCCAGGGCATTCACGCTCGCAGCGGCGTTTCGTGTGCGGACTGCCACATGCCATACATGCGCGAGGGGGCGGTCAAGATCAGCGATCATCACGTGCGCAGTCCGCTGCTCAACATCGCGCGGGCGTGCCAGACATGTCATCGCCAGGACGAGAAGGAGATGCGCGCCCGCGTCGACATCGTGCAGGACCGGACCAGGTCGATGCTGAAGGCCGCCGAGATCGGCGTCAAGGACTTGATCGACGCCTTGAAGTCGGCCAAGGCAAAGGGCGTCGCCGAGGCGCGGCTGAAGCCGGCGCAGGCCCTGCACCGCAAGGCCCAATGGCGGCTCGATTTCGTGATGGCGGAGAACTCGATGAGCTTCCACGCTCCGCAAGAGTCCGCCCGCATCCTCGGCGAGGCGGTCGATTACGCCCGGCAAGGGCAGATCACGCTGTTGAAAGAGTAGCACCGATCTGGAGGCCAAATTTCATATCCTATCTCCACCCCCAAAACCCGCATCGAGGTTCACGCAATGACACGCTTCTGGGCACAGCTTGGCTTGTTCGTTTTCTTCACCTGCTCCGTGACGACCTATGTCGCCGCGGACAACTGGCCGGGCTGGCGCGGTCCCGACGGCACCGGGCACTCCAAGGAAACCGGGTTGCCGACGAAATGGGACGCCAAGTCGGTCGTCTGGAAAACGGCCCTCCCCGGCGCCGGTCAGTCGTCCCCGGTGATCTTCGGCGAGCGCATCTTCCTGACCTCGGCCCTCGAAAACGGCAAGACGCGCATCGTCCTGTGCGTCGATCGCACCAAGGGAAACATCGTCTGGAAACAGGAAGCCTGGACCGGCACGCCCGAGAAGTCCCACCAGATGAACGGCTGGGCCTCCGCGACCTGTGCCACCGACGGAGAATACGTCTATGCCTTCTTCGGCACCGGCGGGCTGCATTGCTACACCGTCGGCGGCAAGAAGGTCTGGTCGCGCGACCTCGGCAGCTTTCCGGGGCCGTGGGGCACGTCCGCGTGTCCGCTGCTCGTCGGCGAACTGCTCGTGCAGAATTGCGATTCGACGGGCAAATCGTTCCTCCTCGCCGTCAACAAGAAGACCGGCAAGGACGTCTGGCGCACGCCGCGCCCCGACCTACCCAAGGGGGGCTGGAGTTCGCCGGTGCTCGTCGATGCGGGCAAGCGCAAGGAGATCGTGGTCAACGGCGAGGATTTCGTCATCGCCTACGAGCCGGAGTCGGGCAAGGAACTGTGGAAGTGCCAATCGTTCGCCGGGCGCGGCGAACCGACGGTGACAACGGGCAACGGGCTGGTCTACGTCGTCAACGGACTGGCCGGCGATGTCTATGCGATCAGGCCGGGCGGGTCGGGCAACGTCACCACGTCGCACCTGACCTGGCACACGCCGCGCAAGGTCAAACGCGATGAGCCGTCGCCGATCGTTGTCGGCAAATACCTGCTCGTCGCGGACATGGAGGGGATCGCCACCTGCTACGACAGCGCCACCGGCAAGCAGCTCTGGAAGGAACGCATGCAAGCCGGCGAGTACACCGCCTCCCCGATCGCAGCCGGCGGGCTGGTCTACTTCCTCAGCAAGGACGGCGTCACCACGGTCGTCGAACCCGGCCCGACGTTCAAGGTCGTTGCCACGAACTTGCTGGGCACAAAGAGCGAGGTCTTCCGGGCATCGCTGGCGCCGTCGAACGGGCAGATTTTCATCCGCTCGCAGACGCAGTTGTATTGTGTCGGTGCGGTCAAGTAACGTCCGGCCGGTGCGGAATTTTCCAGATTCGCAAAAGCTGCTCACAGCCTGCGTCGAAGCTCTCACGAAAATCGACATGTTGAACAGCTTCGAGCGGATACCACTCGCGCGGAAATTTCCGAATGCCTCGGTACCACAGCGGAATAATTCTGCCGGCGAACTTCTTCGATTTGGAGAGAGCGTAGCCGATCTCCTCCAGCACAAACTCGGACTTGCGAGCATCGGCAGAAAGGATCAGGAGGATCCACTGACATCGCTCCAGCGCAGCGCCGACCTCCGCCCTCCACGCCCGGCCAGGAACGATTTCGTCGAAAGACAGGTAAGCCTCAATGCCGTGGTCGCCGAGCATTTTCTCGATGCGTTCGGCAAACTCCCAATCCTTGGAGGAATGACTGATGAAGCAATTGATGCGCTGCGCTGACGGAGTCTCAGCACGCGACTTTTTGACGCGCGGCGGGTCGGCGCTGCGCCGCGGCTTCGCGCTGGGCTTTTTTGATCGTTTTCGCAAGGCTTCTTAACCCCCTCTCGCTGTCGCGGGTCAGGTCGAAAACGTCAAGCATGGAAAACACCGTCGGCACTTCCGGCGTGGGCTCGATGAGCACGGGAAACACCCGGCCCCGATAATTGACGTGGGAAATCGCGTACTTCAATTCGCCCGTCACGAGATCCGAATCGACGGCGCTAGGCGTGACCAGCACGATCATGGTATCGCAGCGCTTCAAGGCCCGGCCAATTTCCATGGCCCATTCGGAGCGTGCCGGGATATCCAGGTCCCACCAGATTCGCACGCCCATTTCGGTGAGGGCTTCAACGATCCTTGCTGCTTCCTTTACGTCTTTGGAACTGTAGGCCAAGAATACCGGACGCATCACCACCCTCCTTAGCGAACGAGGCCGACCCCAATCATCTCCCTACTATATTCATTTCGTATTTTCAGGCCAGAGCGATTGCCCGCGATGCGCGCCAATGGCACGACGATCGCGACCTGCGCGCGGACGCAGCTGTATTGCGTTGGAAAGCAGAAGTAAAGCACGCTCAGCCGTGGCGTTCCTGGCGCAAGACCTGATCCAGCCGAGCGCGAAGCTCCCAGTAGGTACTCAGGGCGGGCTCCGCTTTGATGGCAGGCTCGATCTCCTTGAGGATGAGCAGATATTCGGACACGCTGACAGCAAGTGAATTGTGGTTTGTGCGAACAAGAAGCTCGGTTTGCTTTCTCGGTGTCGAGTCCCGCATCAGAGTTTTCCATTCGGAAACACTGAATCGGCCAAGGTAGTACGTGCTCATCCTCCAGTACAATCGCTCTGCGAACATTTGCCAAAAATATCGCCACGTCCACACAAATGAAAGCATTACAGCGGCACATGTGAAAGCCAGCAATACTCTTTGAACGTAGAC
Source organism: Planctomycetota bacterium (assembly GCA_016200155.1). Classification (GTDB taxonomy): domain Bacteria; phylum Planctomycetota; class Planctomycetia; order Gemmatales; family Gemmataceae; genus SIAQ01. The sequence goes on from JACQFG010000388.1 coordinate 7,633, forward strand.
ATAGTAATCCTGTTTCGCGAGCTCTTGCAGACCCATGATTCCAAGGCCAACGATCGATATTATGAGAAGGATAATAATGATACGAAGGACCTGGCCACCGATTCCCCGCCAGCCATCCTCGTAACCGGAAATCACTATGCCGGAGGCGTACACTAACACGCACAAACATATACTAGCACTAAGGATCAACGTGGAGCTTACACCGAAGTAAATGGCAGCCAGGACAATGAGAAGACCAATCGTGAGCGTTGAGCCTCCGGCCATAGGCCACGCAATGCGGCGAAATCCTGCTGATTGCCAAGCCATGCCAATTAATGAGTTCCATGGCGCTCCCGATCGCCAAACAATTCGCGCGATTGCCAGGTAGCAAGACAATGACAATACATTGAGGATGAAGGCAACCAAGCAAGGAAGGCCGGCAAAAATTACGACACCAAGAAATACTCCTACGAAGCCAGCCGCATTCAACGTCTCATGCCACATGTTCCCAATCGCTGAAACCAACATGCCTGAAAATACGGCCGATCCAAGGATAGCGGCCCAGACGAGTTGCGGTTTGTAATGAAGTGCAACAAGACAGCCTACGAACGTAACAACAGAAACGGCAATCCTTGCTTCGAGGTCCGCCAGATTTTCCATCAGGGGAAAGATTGACAGCAGGTAACAAAGCGCGGCTGCAAATGCAAATAGCATCGACAGGTGAAGAGTGAAAGCGCCTGCCGCCAAAAAGAGGCAAGTCCAAGCTTTCCAAGTTCCCGCCGTGAGCGCTGCTCGAAAATAGGTCGGCAGCCTCGCAAGGAACTGACCTTGCGCAAGGTCAATCCCCGCTTCGACCGCGAGGTCCGTCCCCAGGGTCCCACGATTGCTCGCCAGAACGAGAATCGCTTGATTGCGGACCCAGTTCACCGGAGAGTTCAGGGCCTGCCTGGTGACCTCGGTCGCATTCAACTCCGGCACGTTTTGACAGGATTGCATCACTTTCACTTGTGTCACAGGATTGCCATGCTTGGCAAGCATGTTTGCCATGCGGCCCAGAACGGGAACCAAGGTCGAGCGCGTTGAAGAAGTGCCGGTCTGGCGCAAGAATCGCGACGTCAAGTCGACGCGATCTGCAAATTTGTCCTGAAGATCGTGAGGGATAGGCGTTTTTGGATTCTTCGCCAGGTGAGCAGCACACAGGCCGTCCAAGGTTGTCATTGAACTGGCCAGGACGCGGGCAAGGTTGTGGCCACGTTCCATCTGTCCTAGGTTGATGATCGTCTCCTGCCAGCGCGGGGCGTCGAGTTTGTTGTCTTTGTCTTCCCAATCGATCGATGGGGCCTTGTCGTGGATAAACACCGCCGTGAAGTATTCCTGGAAGCGGTGATGCTGAAAGCGGATGAGATATTCTGCATCCTCCCTTGATTCGGTCAGGACGCCGCAGCGTTTGCCGGTGTAGATGGCGGCCTTGACGAGGACCGGATCTGCGTCCTTCTCCAATTCGCTGACGGGAATTGCCGACCCGCGATTGCGGGAAGTGATGGTGAAGGCGAAGCGCGCCCATTCCTGCAACGCCGTTTTTCGATCGAGGAGTTGCGGATCGTCCGGTTGCAGTTCTTCCTTTTTCCGCTGGTAGTTGCTCTCGTTGTAGAACTCAAGCAACTGAACGCGCGATGTCGGCCACGTTTGTTTTTCGCGGAGGTAGAAGCACAAGAGCCAGAGGACGAACGGGTTATTCGCCTCGATGGGCAGGTCGCCGGTGTCGATGTGGCGGGCGAGTTCTTTCAACGACCACTCCTTGCCGTCGATGACGATCGGGAACGGCACGATGTACTTGGCGAGATACTCCTTGATCTGACTGCGATCGAACGGCAACAGCACGAGACGCTGATGCAGGAAACGAGGGCTGAAATCGGTGATGCGGCACGAGAACAACGTCTTGGCGCCGGTGCTCGCGGCGAAGTTGCTGAGCGCCTCGGTGTGGTCGCCGTAGCGGTCGCGGCTCATCTCGTCCATGCCATCGAAGAAAATGACCAGTCGGTTATTGTCGGCAAGGGCCTGGAAGCGCTCGCGAACGGCAGGCGGCGCGAACTTCTTGACATACTCCACCACGTGTTCCGGGCCGACATAGGGGCCGTCAACGTGGAATTCGCCGAGCCGAACGTAGAGGACGGCCCGCGGGAAGATGCGGCGTTTTTCTTGATCGGCGAGCGCCTTGGCGGCGGCTTGGAGCGTCATCGTTTTGCCGCTGCCGGGTTCGCCGAGCAGGATCAGCGGGTCATCGGTGCGATCGATGGTGGAGAGTATGTTGCGGACGACCCGGCTCGTGCGGTCCATGGCCGCGATCTGGGCGCTGGCGGAGTCGCCGCCGTGGATTCGGCCGGTCAGCAGCAGAATCACCTGATGAATCGGCGCGACAAAAGGATCCTTCGGCCTGGCAGCCAGCGGATGAGCCGCGATCGTCTTGCCTGACAACGGCAGATAGGTTTTTTCTTGAAAGTCGTGCGTGATGTTCGCCGACAGGTTTTTCAATGCCTCGGCCAGATCGACGCGTTCGGGCGGGTCGGCCATTGTGCCCGTGCGGATAGTCAGGAACCGATGCAGCTTGGGCAGCCAGCGATCGAGAAAATAGCGGAAGAATCCGGGAGCCGTGACTCCAAGCGGCACCGGCGCCAAGCGGGTTTGTTTCCATTGAACTCGCTTCACGATGAGGTCCGCAATGGCGTCGGCATCGTGTCGGTTTGCATCGACGCAAATGTCAGTCGTGAAAAGCCCCGGTAACTCGCAGTTGTCAAGCCGCACGGGCATGATCCGTTCTGCCATTTGTTCATGGATCAGCGCGACGATCACATTCCACTCATCCTGGCACCACGGCTTGGCAGCGTATTTGGAACTTACAAACGGGACGATCAGATCGGAATCGTCCTTGTAGAGCTTCAGCAAATCCTGAAGCGCGCGCGGTTTAGCCAGTTGATGTTCATATGCGGGAGCGAAGAAGACAGCTTCTTTACCCAGTATCTTTTCGAGCCGCTCGGCCACCTGTGCAACCAACTCTCGATCTTCACCAGCATAAGACAGTGCGACGGTGAATCGGCGTTTGGGGGACGACATCGCGCGGGCTCCGGTACAGGGATGTCGGCATCTTACCAGAGCAGCACTCCGTAAGCAATGATCCGCAACGCCCGGGACGCACCTTTGCGTTTGGATCGCGGCGGCTTACATTAGCGGTATCTTTTCCTCGTTTCGGGGGTCATCATGACGCAATCCACGATCAAGCATCCACTCGAACCGCTCACTCCTTCCGAAGTCCAGCTCGCTGTCACGATCCTCAAGGACGCCGGCAAGGTCACGCCGACGACGCGCTTCGTCTCCGTCAGTCTCAAGGAGCCGGACAAGGCGTTCGTACACGCCTTCACCGGCAAGGAGGCATTCAAGCGCGAGGCGGCGGCGGTGCTCTTCGACAACGCGACCAACTCGTGCTACGAGACGGCGGTGTCGCTGACCGAGCGCAAGCTGCTGTCCCACAAGCACGTCCCCGGCGTGCAGCCGACGATGACGAGCGACGAGCAGGCCGAGTGCGAGCAGGCAGTTCTCGCTAGCCCCGAATTCAAGGCGGCGGTCAAGAAGCACTACGGCATCGAAGACACCCGGCTCATCATGGTCGATATCTGGAGCGCCGGCAACTACGGCTCCGAGGAGGACCGCACGCGCCGGCTTGCTCGGCCGCTCTGCTTCGTGCGCACCGATCCGACCGACAACGGCTACGCCAAGCCGATCGAGGGACTTCGGCCCGTCGTCGATCTCAATCAGATGAAGGTGATCCGCGTCGAGGAATACGGGAACTGGCCGCTGCCGCCGCAACAGGCGAACTATGCGGCCGACCGCGTGACGAAGACGCGCGAGGACATCAAGCCGCTGGAGATCGCGCAGCCGCAGGGGCCGAGCTTCGAGGTTGAGGGGAACGTGGTCAAGTGGCAGAAGTGGAGCTTCGTCGTCGGCTTCAACGCCCGCGAAGGCCTGACGCTCAATCACCTCTGCTACCAGGACAACGGCAAGAAACGCTCCGTGCTCTATCGCGGCTCACTCTCCGAGATGGTCGTTCCCTACGGCGACCCAGCTCCGCAACAAGCTCGCAAGAACGCCTTCGACGCCGGCGAGTATGGCCTCGGCTACTGCGCCAACAGCCTGACGCTCGGCTGCGATTGCCTGGGGCTCATCAAGTATTTCGACGGTCATCTGTGCAC
>JACQFG010000389.1 GCA_016200155.1 Planctomycetota bacterium
CTGCCGATGAGCGCCACGGGCATGGCCGGCATGGAGACGTGCATGGTCAACCTGCTGGAGCCGGGCGACAAGATCGTCGTCTGCGTGAACGGCTTCTTCGGCGGCCGGCAGGCGGAGATCGCGGGCCGGACCGGCGCAGTCGTCACGCAGCTCGATGGGGCGTGGGGCAGCGTCTTCGACTTCAATCAGATCCGCGACGTGCTGACCAAGGTCCGGCCCAAGGTGCTGTCGATCGTGCAGGCCGAAACGTCGACGGGCGCCTGGCAGCCGATCGATGGGCTGGGCAAGCTGTGCCACGAATTGGGCACGCTGCTCGTGGTCGATGCGGTGACGTCGCTGGGCTGCGTACCGCTCAAGCTCGACGAGTGGGAGATCGACGCCGTCTATAGCTGCACGCAGAAGGGGCTGAGCTGTCCGCCGGGGCTGTCGCCGGTGTCGTTCAGCCCGCGCGCCGCCGAGGGGATCGCCAAGCGCAAGACGAAGGTGCAGAGCTGGTACTTTGACCTGAACCTGGTGCAGCATTATTGGGACAGCGATCGCTTCTACCACCACACCGCGCCGATCACGATGGTCTACGCCCTCCGCGAAGGCCTGCGGCTCTTGCACGAGGAGGGCCTGGAGACGCGCTGGGCCCGGCACATCCTGCACCATCGCGCGCTCAAGGCGGGCCTCAATGCGCTGGGCCTGGAATACTCGGCCGCCGAGGGCCATCAGTTGCCGCAGCTCAACGCCGTCAAGATTCCGGCGGGCGTCGACGACCTGACCGTTCGCAAGAAGCTGCTGGCCGACTTCGGCATCGAGATCGGCGGCGGGCTGGGCGACTTCAAGGGCAAGGTCTGGCGCATCGGCCTGATGGGCTACAACTCGCGCGCCAACTGCGTCTTCCAGGTGCTCGGAGCGCTCGAGCAATGCCTGGCGAGGACCGGCGGCGTCGCCGCGGCGAACAAGGTCTACGCGGGGTAAACAAGAGCCACCACGGAATACCCAGCGCGGCCCAGCCGCAATCGGTTGATTCCGCCGTAGGGACAAGCTGCTAGCTTGTCCCAGCACTCGCAAAGGCTGCCTCGCACTTTCGGGACAAGCTAGCAGCTTGTCCCCACGGCGGCTGGCTTGGTCCGCTAGAAATGGAGAAAGGCTGCGGTTTTCTCGAAGCGGTGTATCAGGAGTGCCTGGAAATGGAGTTCGCCCTTCAAGGTGTGCCGTTCGTGCCTCAGGCGGATTTGATGCTGAGCTACAAGGGCCAACCGCTGAGGCAGAAATACAAGCCCGACTTCGTGGTGTTCGACAAGGTCATCCTCGAGATCAAAGCCGTCAGCCAGCTTGCGGACGAGCACCGCGCTCACGTCCATAACTATTTGAAAGCCACCGGACTCAGGGTCGCCTTGCTCGTCAACTTCGGCCACTATCCAAAGGTCGAACACGAGCGCATTATTCGTTGAACCATTCTGTCTTTTTTCCGTGTCTTCCGTGTCTTCCGTGGTGACTATTCATGCCGGTCGGCGAGAACATCAAGAAGTTTCTCGATCGCGTGGAGGATGTTCTTGACGAGTCGGCAAGATGAGGCAGCGACCCGGTGGTCTGCTATAATCTCAACATGTTCCCCCAAACCCGCCTCCGCCGACTGCGTTATCACCCCGTAATTCGCGATCTCGTGCGCGAAACGCCGCTCTCCGTGCGCGACTTCATCCTGCCGATGTTCGTGCGGCCCGGCAAGAACGTCAAGAACGAGATCGCCTCGATGCCGGGCAACTTCCAGCTCAGCGTCGATCGCCTCGTCGACGAGGTCGGCGCCGCCGTCGATCTCGGCATCCGCGCCTTCATCTTCTTCGGCATCCCCGCCGCCAAGGATCCTCAAGGCTCCACCGCCTGGCAGGACGACGGCATCGTCCAGCAAGCCCTGCGCGCTTTGCGGCCTGCGTTCAAGGATGTGCTGCTCATCACCGACGAATGTTTCTGCGAGTACACCGATCACGGCCATTGCGGCATCCTGCACGAGCGCGCCGGCAAGCTCGACGTCGACAACGATGCGACGCTGCCCAACCTCGCCCGGCAATGCGTCAGCCACGTGCAGGCCGGCGCCGACATGGTCGCCCCGAGCGGCATGATGGACGGCATGGTCGCCGCGATCCGCAAGGGCCTCGACACCGCCGGCCGCACCGATGTGCCGATCATGAGCTATGCCGCCAAATACGCATCGGGCTTCTATGGCCCCTTCCGCGACGCTGCCGAGTCGCCGCCGTCGTTCGGCGATCGCAGCACCTACCAGATGGACCCGGCCAACTCCGACGAGGCCCTGCGCGAGGTCGCCCTCGATCTCGACGAAGGGGCCGACATCATCATGGTCAAGCCGGCCCTGTCATACCTCGACATCATCCGCCGCGTCAAGGACCGCTTCGGCGTTCCCGTGGCGGCGTACAACGTCAGCGGCGAATTCGCGATGGTGAAAGCAGCATCGAGCAAGGGTTGGATCGACGAACGCCGCGTGACGCTGGAGATTCTGACGAGCATCAAGCGTGCGGGGGCGGACATGATTCTGACGTATCATGCGCTGGACGCGGCGCGATGGTTGAGGTAGGATGCACGTGGAATTCGGGAAATTGAGGAAATTGCCATGAGCATTTTTGCTGAGCGCTACCTCGGCCGGACTCGGGCCGTGGAAGGACTGGTCGAAAACTGGAATTTCAAGCATGATCAAGCCATGGCCACCATGGATGTGGAGGAAGTTGTTCAAGAATGCCTCGATCTGAGCGCCCTCTGTACACATGCCTGGCAATCGCTGCGACAAATCGTTCTCCGTGATCCCAACGGTCCGGCCGTAGATGAGGCTGAGGAACCGATCAAGGCGGCAGTGACCAAGACCTCCCAAATCTTTCAGTCGGTTCAGGAATTGATCACGCAAGCGCAAATCAAAGGATACACGATTCAAAATGCGAAGGCACTGCGCGGCGCAGCCCAGCAAGTGCGAGAAATCGCAGCCAAGATCGACGTTGTTTACCCGCAGCCGAACGAGGAGCAGATGCGGAAATCC
>JACQFG010000038.1 GCA_016200155.1 Planctomycetota bacterium
TGCACAGGCGCGTCGCCAGGCGCTGCGGCGAACTCACCCTGGCGTGTATTCTGGGGACCGAAATACCGCACCCGGACGATCCGATCGGTGGCAAGCCGTACAACTCGGCTCTTGTCATCGCCGAGACCGGAAAGATTCTGGGCGCGCATCACAAGACCAAACTCACGCCGCTGGACGCCGTCGCATATTCTCCCGGCGCAGGGTTCCACGTTTACGAGCTGCACGGTGTTCCGGTCGGGGTCGTTATCTGTTTCGAGGGGTTTCGCTTTCCGGAAACGACGCGCGAATGCGTTCGGCAGGGCGCGCGCGTCGTTTTTCATCCGCAGAACAACACGACGCGGCCCAATGACTGGAAGATCCCGATCCATCACGCCATGATCACGACTCGAGCCGCAGAGAATACCATCTGGTTCGCGTCCTGCAATGCCTGCCTGGAGCATCAGAACTGCCGATCGCTGATCATCGCGCCCGACGGCCAGGTGCATGCTCAAACCGAACTGAAGTGTGAACAACTTCTCGTGGCCGACCTCGAAATCGAGCGCGCCACGCAAGCGATGTTCCATTACGATCTCGCGGGCTGTGCCGAGTTGCTTTTCGCAGATACGGTCAAACCGGAAGAGTATGCGTCGGCGCTGCAAAGGTAACCGGCCGTCTCAGGAGATCCGGTACACTGGTGCGATCACGATTGCCGGTCACGTAAGGGGACGGCGCTTCATGGGCATTTTCGACTGGACAATCTGTGGCGGCGCCGTGGTCCTGATGGTCGCGCAGGGCTGGTGGGCCACCGGCGTCCAACAAACCAAGGAAGACTATTTCGTCGGCGGGCGGCAGATGAATTGGCTTGCCGTCGGCCTGTCGATGTTCGCCGCCACGTTCAGTCCGCTGTCATTCGTGGGCTTGCCGCGCGAGGCGGCGTACGACAACTATCATCTCTACCTCGCCATTCTGTTCATTCCGCTGGTCGTGGCGCCTCTCGTCGGCTGGCTGTTCGTGCCGTTGTATCACCGGCTCCGACTGACTAGCGCATACGAGTATCTCGAACTGCGCTTTGATCGTCGTTTGCGGCGCTGCGGCAGCTTGCTGATGGGACTCTATCTACTCGCCTGGATGGGGAGCATGCTCTACGCCGTCGGCTTGATCGTGCAGGTTGCACTGGGACTGGACGAGACCGCACGGATCGGGACGATGATCCTCCTTGGCGGCGGCACCACGGCCTACACGACGCTGGGCGGGTACAGGGCCGCGGTCTGGACCAACGTGCTCAAGTCCGCGTTTCTCGCAGTTGTGGTCATCGCGGTGCTCTTCCTGGCCGTTGCGCGCGTGGACGGCGGCTGGACGAGCGTTTGGCGTCTGGGGGTCGAACACGACAAGTTCGCAATGTTCGACGTGCGTTTCGATCTGACCAGCCGGGCCACGTTCTTGCCGGCGTGCGCCTTCGGACTGTTCGTGTACATGGGCGTTTCGGTCGTGTCGCAAGGCGCGGTGCAGCGCTATGCGTCGCTGCCCAGCGTGGCCGCCGGCCGACGCATGCTCGCGGTCAACGGCATCGGCACCGCCCTGGTGTGTTTGCTCTTCTTCGTGCTCGGCACGGTCATTTTCGCGTTCTACGCACAACACCCTGCCGGCGCGGACAGCGTGTTCCGGAGTTGCCGCGCAAGGACCAGGTGACGATGCATTTTGTGCGGACGGAACTGCCTTACCCCGGCCTGATTGGCCTGCTGCTGGCGGGCTTGTTCATAACGGTCATGGGCAGCATCAGCGCGGGCCTGAGTGCCCTGTCGTCGCTGCTGATTTGCGATTGGGTTCCGCAACACGGGTCGGGGCTGGGCTCGAGCCGTCTAATCTCGGGGGTGTTCGGCGCCGCGGCCATCGGGATGGCGCTCGTTGCGCCCTATCTCGGAGAACACGTGTTCGACATCATCATCCGCATATCCGGCGCGTTCTTCGGTCCGCTGCTGGGCCTCTTCGTTCTCGGCGTTGCCGTCCGCCGCGCCAACGCGCAGGGCGCTCAGATCGGTCTGGCCACGGGAGTGGTGTCGCTGACCTTGATTTTTCCCACGGAGATCAACGCCTGGTGGTACGGGGCGTTTACTTGCATTCCGACCCTGGTAGTAGGAGCATTCGCGAGCCTGCTGTTTCCTGCGCCGCCGACGGAAAAGGTTCAGGGGCTCGTGTTCGGCGATTATCAGGACGTCAAAAAGAATGAGGAAGACCCATGCGATTCTTCATGTGTTGCACGTTCGTAAGCGTTCTGGCAGCGTGGCCCGGGGCGCAGAACTCCACCCTGCCTGGTACGCCTATTGGCTCGTGACATCCACGAACCGGAACGGGCTAGGGATGAAACACGCGCCCGGATACATTGGACAACAATTTGCGAGTCGGGGCTTTCATTTTGTAGCTACGGTCTCTTGCTCGCCTTCAAGAATCCCTGGTCGCGCATCCAGTGCTCACATGTCTTCGTCCACGCGCCATACGGTCGGTCGCTCTTGCGAACGCCGAAGTCGTGGGCGGTGCGGGCGTAGATGTGCAGCTCGGCCGAAACGCCGGCGCGCTTCAGGGCCAGGTACATGAGGGCGCTGTGCTCCGGCGTGCTGATGAGATCGTCGTTGCCGTGAACGAGGAAGACCGGCGGCGTCTGGGCGGGGACCTTCATGCCTTTTTCGAGCAGCTCCTTCAAGTAGCCCGAGTAGACCGGAATGGCAAAGCTCGGCCGGCAACTGATCTTGTCGATGTCGTCCTGCGGTTCGTAGGTGCGCTTCTCGAAGCTCGTCGCGGTGGCGATGGCGAGATGGCCGCCCGCCGAGAACCCGATGATGCCGATGCGTTCGGGATCGATGCCCCAGTCCTTGGCCTTGCTGCGGACCAGGCTGACGGCCCGCTGTGAATCCTGGAGCGGCCGCCGGGCGGGCACCCCCTTGGGCTCGTCCGGTCGGCGCGGCACCCGGTACTTGAGGATGATGCCGGTCACGCCAAAGGTGTTCAGCCACTCGGCGACTTCCTCACCCTCGATTTGCCAAAAGAGGTTCCAGTACCCGCCGCCCGGGCAGATGATGACGGCCGCCCCGGTGTCCTTGTCCTTCGCGGGCCGATAGATGGTCAGCGTCGGCTTGGTGACATTGCTGATGAGCCGCGTCGGCTCGGTGATTTCGACCTGCGTCTTGACGTTCTCTTTGGACATGAGTTCCTTTTCGGGCCCGATAGTGCCGGGCTCTTCGGGCGCTTTGCCAGGCCAGAGTTCGACGACGCGAGGCTTTTCGCCCGCGCTGACCGGGCAGGCCACGCACATCAATGCCATTTTCAACGCAATTTGCTTCATGGTCGCTCCTTGAGATGATGATGGAGAGCGCATGGATTTACCCCATGGGGCCAAACAAGTCAGCCCAGGCGGAGTGCCGCGCCGCCCTGGGCACACGCCCACCGCTAATCGGAAGTTCTAAAAGAGCGCAATAACGCCCCTGCCACAATCAAGCTCGCTCAATCCCGTCCGTCCCGCCTGAAACGATGTTCAATACTCTGCTCGCTCCCACACGACGGGGCAGAATTCCGCGCCAGCAATCATCCGGCCATCGCAGCTAAAGGCCAGTGAAGACACGAAAGCGCAGGAACAGTCCACGTCACAACCTTTTTTCCAGGTTGCCGTACTCCAAAAAGAGATCTTGCCGCCTCGACACCCGGCAGCAAGTCGTTGACCATCTGGTGTAAACGCGAGGCATAGAGCCGAAACAGCGCGCGGGTGATGCTTGTCACGGACTCCCGAAGGCGTTAACGTCGCCAATTCGGCGAGCGTCTCGGCATCCCAGACGACCAGGTCGTGCATGCGCATACCAGCCAGGAATCGCCCGTCCGGCGAATAGACCAGGCGACGCACGGCCGGCAGTCCCCAAGGATCATTGTCACGCGGCATTGGCTTTGATTCCGCGAGCTTCTTGCCAGCCGGGAATGTCCAGGTCCACAGAGATGTGGTCTGAGCCAGTTTCACCGTGACGTGCCCGGCCACCACGGCGCCATCGCCGCGCACCGCGATCGTAGGCATCAGCAAATGGTACGGCAGACCCTCGGCGTCTGTCGAGAAATCGAGCCCCTCCAGGACAACAGGAAAGGCCTTGTTTGACGCCAGATCCCAGCCGAACGGAACATTGCCCGCGGCCAGCAGCGTGCTGCTATTGGGGACAAACGAATAGGAATGAATGAAATTATTGGCAAGCACTCGCTTCACACGGCCCGGCCCCGGAAATGGCTCGAAGCCGATGCCGTCTGCAGCGCCGAGGTAGGCGAGGAAATCCCCACCGGGGCTAAACACCATGCTGTTTGAATCTTTGCCCACCAATGGCTCGGGCGGTTTGTTCAGATCGTGAAGGTCCCACCAGCGGATCGCGTGTTTGGGTTTCTTGATGAACGGAATGTCCGTTTGGTTCGCCGCCAGCCAGCGTCCATCTGGGGAAACCGCCACGGCGCCAATCGTCGCCGTGAAGTTGCCATCGAGCTTGTGCATTGCTGACCCCTTGGGCGATTAAGTTCACCGTTTGTCGACCCCGAGCGTTGCGAGGATTGCTATGAGGCTTTCGTTCCGGTCGGCTTCAACGCGATGTGCCGGAGTCGCCGCCGTTCAATAGACCGTTTCACTGTCGGGGCGAAACTTTCGCAACGAAACGCTATGAGGACGGTTTTGTTCTATCAAAACACCTATCGCCTTGCCGCAGGTCAAGTAAGTCCGTCATGTTATGGCCAGGTTGTAGCACTGGTCGCATCTTGATTCAGGATGGAAACAGCAAATAGAATGATATCGTAGCGAAGCACACCTGCGGAGGATCGATCATGTCACTCACCGGCCACGTGCAAAACGGCGTCGTCGTCTTCGACATCCCCAACACCTTGCCTGACGGCACCGCCGTGAAGATCGAGGCGATCGAACCCCCGTCGAACGGCGTGCTCGACCGCCTCGGAAATGTCGGACTGACCGAAGAAGAATGGCGCGACGATCCGGAGTCCATTGCGGCTTGGATTGCCGGTGTCCGCAGCATTGAACGGCCGGAATACGCTGCGGAGGAGAGGGCGGACATGGCCCGTTACCGCGAGGAATACCGCCGGTATTCGTGCAGTGGCTGATTGCCTCGGCGTGTGAGTGTGTGTAAAACTCGCAAGCGCAATGCAATCCATTTTCATGCCGTCCGTGCAGCGGGGGAGGTCTCGGCTGGTGGGTGTGTGTAAAACTCGCAAGCGCAATGCAATCCATTTTCGTGCCGTTCGTGCTATGGAGGGGGGTCTCGGCGTGTGGGTGTGTGTAAAACTCGCAGGCGCAATGCAACCCATTTTCATTAGAATACCCACCGAATTCCGGCAATGACCGCTCTCAATGAGGATGAGTTTCATGACGCGATCAACCTCAATATTCCTGTCGACGATTCCGCTCCTGCTCCTCGCCTGCGCGACCGACCTGTACGCCCAGCGGCCGCCCTACGATGTCTTTCCGACGGCCGAGCCGCCTTACTATCGCGTACGTCATGACGCTTCGACGCAGAAGGGCGAGTTGCCCTATCCGGTCAACTACACCATCTGGATCCCCAGGGGCGTGAAGTCGCTGCGCGGCGTCATCGTGCATCAGCACGGGTGCGGCGAGGGATCGTGCAAGTCGGGACTGACGGGCGCGTACGACTTGCACTGGCAGGCACTCGCCAGGAAGCATGACTGCGCGCTTTTGTCGCCGGCCTACGAGCAGCCGGACAAGGCCGATTGTCAGATGTGGTGCGATCCGCGCAACGGCTCGGATGCCGCGTTTCGAAAGTGCCTCGTCGATCTCGGGGTGAAGTCAGCGCATCCGGAGTTACCGAAGGTTCCGTGGGCGCTGTGGGGACATAGCGGGGGCGGGCATTGGGCCGGCGGCATGGTGCTGCTGCATCCGGACCGTGTGGCGGCCGCGTGGCTGCGCTCGGGGGTGCCGCTCTTGAAGGACGATCCGAACCGCAAGGGGATCAAGGCTCACGCTTTGGCGGACGCGGCGCTGAAGGTGCCGCTGATGTGCAATCTGGGCACGAAGGAAGGCGTCACTGAGAAGGGGAAGCAGTTCGCCGGTGTGTGGCCCGCGAATGAAGCGTTCTTCAACGAGGTGCGCGGCAAGGGCGGCCTCATCGGCGTGGCTGTCGATCCGCTGTCGAGTCACGAGTGCGGCAATCAGCGTTACCTCGCCATTCCGTGGCTCGATGCGTGCTTGAGTGCGCGACTGCCGAAGGACAGCGGTGATCCGCTCACGGCGATGCCGACGGACAAGGCATGGCTCGCCGAAGTCACCGGCAGCACAACGGTTCGCGCGTTGGAGCACGCCGGCGATCCGCTCAAGCTCGGCTGGCTACCCAACGAGAGAATGGCGAAAGCGTGGATGCAGTATGTCAAAGACACGAAAGTATCCGACACGACTCCGCCGCCGGCGCCGACGAATGTGCGTCTGAAGGGCAACGAACTCACGTGGGAAGCCGAGGCCGATCTCGAAAGTGGCCTGGCGAGCTTCATCATCGAACGTGACGGCAAGTTCCTCGCGAAGGTGCCCGAGCAAGGCAAGAACCCCTTCGGTCGGCCGATCTTTCAGAACCTCCAGTATAGCGACACGCCCACCCAGCCACTGATACCGATGCGATATAGCGACACGAAGGCGGAGGCCGGTAAGATGCACACCTATCGAGTGATCGCGGTGAACACGGTAGGCTTGAAATCAACCCCGAGCGCGGACTCCGTCCCAGCAACGAAATAGCTCACCTCTGATAGAAATACGTGCCGTTTGCCCGCCACGAGATCTTCTTGCATCGCCGTGGGTTTCTGCGATAATCAGTCCCTAAAGGAGGCCATCCCATGCCGCGCCGCATTCATCGCCGCAAGTTCCTGCAAGCATCCGCCGCCGTCGGGGCCGCGTCGTTTTTCGTCAACCCGTTGGACGCTGCCCAGCGGCAGCCTGCCGCCAACGAACGCATCCGCGTTGGCGTCATCGGCGTCTCCGGCAAAGGCGGCAGCAATCTCGGCGAGATCGAGAAGACCGGCCTTGCCGAGATCGTCGCCCTGTGCGACGTCGACGCCAATCGCGCGGCGCCCACGCGGCAGCGCCTCAACAACGCGCGCTTCTACGAAGATTATCGCCGCATGATCGAGCAGAAGGACCTGCAGGCGGTCGTCGTCTCGACGCCCGATCATCATCACGCTTTCGCAGCTCTCGCTGCGCTGCGGGCGCGCAAACACGTCTACTGCGAAAAGCCGCTCGCCCATTCGGTGCAAGAAGTGCGGCTCATGATGGAGACGGCCGCCCGTGAAATAGTCGTCACGCAGATGGGGACGCAGATTCACGCCGGCGACAACTATCGCCGCGTCGTCGAGATCGTGCAGGGCGGTTCGCTCGGCCCCGTGCGCCGCGTCAAGGTCTGGTGTAACACGCAACTGCAGCCCGGCTTCCGCGTCAAGGAACGCACGCCCATTCCCAAGGGCCTCAATTACGATCTCTGGCTCGGCCCCGCCCCCGAACGCGGCTATCCTCCGTTCCGCACCGGCGCCAACAACACCTCCGTTCACTTCCACTGGCGCTGGTGGTGGGACTTCGGCGGCGGCGTCCTCGCCGACATGGCCTGCCACTACATGGACCTGCCGCACTGGGCCCTCAACCTCCGCCAGCCGACCAGCGTTGCCGCCGTCGGCCGCATCACCTACAAGGGTGACAACGAAATCCCCGACAAGATGCAAGTCGACTACGACTATCCCGCGCGCGGCAATCAGCCCGCCGTCCAGCTCACCTGGTATCACGGCGTCAACGGACCCGATCTCGACGGCAAGGTCACTTACGACGGCTACTCCTCCGGTGTCCTCTTCGAAGGGGCCAACGGCAGCCTCCTCGCCAACTACGGCAACCACCGCTTCCTCGTCGAACCCAGGGGTTTCGAACGCCCCAAGCAATCCATCGCGCGATCAGCCGGCCATCACCGCGAATGGCTGCAAGCGATTCGCACCAACGGCACAACCACCTGCAACTTCGACTACTCCGGCGCCCTCGCCGAAACCGTCCTGCTCGGCAACGTCGCCTATCGCGCCGGCGGCAAGCTCACCTACGACGGCCGCACCGGACGCGTCACCGGCAACGCCGAACGCTACCTGCGCCGCGAGTATCGCAAGGGCTGGACGTTGTGAGCCAGCGGCAAAGGAGCATGGACATGAAGCTCGCGAACAGCATCCTTATTCTGGTTGCTCTGGCGATTTTCGCTTCATCGGCAGCTTCCGATGAGCCGGCCGACGATGCCAAAAGACTCGCCGGAGCCTGGCAGGCAACGAGCGGTGTCTGGCGCGGCAAGGCTCTGACCGCGGACCAGGCGCGGAAGTGCATCTTGGTTCTGCGTGCGCCGCGCCCTGTCACCGTCCTCGGCGGCGGCCCGCGCGGCATGGACCTCATCGTTCCGGACAAGCTCGTCGGCTACGACATCTGGACCACCAACGACAAGAGGGAGACTCGCTACATTACCGAGTGGAAGGATTACGGCTACACGCTGGACCCGACCGCGAAGCCGGCCGTCCTGGCTGCGCAAAAACGGATCGGCATCAAAGGTCACGGGTTTGCCGGGATCTACCGTGTCGACGGCGATTCGTTGACGATCTGCATCAACATCAATTCCCTCGAGAAATCGCCGAAAGAATTCAAGTCGCCGAGCGGATCCGACGTATTGCTGCTGACGTTCAAGCGCAAGAAATGAGCTGGCGCGATGGAAAGTCGGTTGCCAATATCGATGTTCGTGGGCCATCCGAGTTCGTCCATTCGTCCAAAATTGGGTGTGGGTGGGTGAACGAATGGGATGAACTCACTCGGACCATCAGCCCAACAATCCTTCCACCACCCCACCGTGTACGTCGGTCAGGCGGTAGTCACGGCCCTGGAAGCGGTAGGTCAAGCGGGTGTGCTCCAGGCCGAGGCAGTGCAGGATGGTGGCGTTGAAGTCGTGGATGTGGACGGGGTTCTCGGCGATGTTGTAGCAGTAGTCGTCGGTTTGGCCGTAGCTGATGCCGGGCTTGATGCCGCCGCCCGCCATCCACGCGGAGAAGCAGCGGCCGTGATGGTCGCGGCCATGATCGGTGGCGGTGAGGGCGCCCTGGCTGTAGACGGTGCGGCCGAACTCGCCGCCCCAGATGACCAGCGTGTCGTCCAGCAGGCCGCGGGCTTTCAGGTCCTTGACGAGGGCGGCGGACGGTTGATCGACGTCGCGTGCCTGGCCGCGAATCTGGCTCGGCAGGCCGCCGTGCTGGTCCCAGCCGCGGTGAAAGAGCTGCACGAAGCGGACGCCGCGCTCGATCATGCGGCGCGCGAGCAGGCAGTTGCGCGCGAACCCACCGTCGTCGTAGCCGCGCTCGACGCCGTACATGTCGCGGATGTGGCGTGGCTCGCTGCTGATGTCGGTCAGTTCGGGGACGCTGGTCTGCATGCGGAAGGCCATCTCGTACTGGGCGATGCGGGTGTTGATCTCGGGATCGCCGAAGGACTGAGCGGCGAGTTCGTTGAGTTCACGTGTGCCGTCGAGCATGGTGCGGCGCGTGGTCGCGTCGATGCCGGGCGGGTTGGAGAGGTAGAGGACGGGGTCGGCGCCGGAGCGGAAGCGGACGCCCTGATGTTCGGAGGGGATGAAGCCTGCCCCCCAGAGGCGCGAGAAGAGCGGCTGATCGGTGCGGTTGCCGGAGCCCTGCGAGGTCATGACGACGAAGGCAGGAAGGTTGGCGTTTTCGGTGCCGATGCCGTAGCTGAGCCAGCTTCCGAGGCTGGGTCGGCCGGGCTGCTGGTGTCCGGTTTGGATGTAGGTGATGGCGGGATCGTGGTTGATCGCCTCGGTGTGCAGCGACTTGACGACGGCGATATCGTCAGCGATCGTGCCGATGTTGGGCAGCAGTTCGCTAAGCCAGAGTCCGCACAGGCCGTGCTGATGGAAGCGGAACATCGGCGCAACGCAGGGGAAGCGCGCTTGTCCCGCAGTCATGCCGGTGACGCGCTGCCCCATGCGGATCGACGCGGGCAGTTCCTGGCCGTGATGGCGGCGCAAGGCCGGCTTGTAGTCGTAAAGATCGATATGCGACGGCCCACCCGACATGAAGAGATAAATGACGCGCTTGGCCTTCGGAGCGTGATGCAGCGCTCGCAGGATGCCAGCACGCGGCGTCGGCTCATCGGCGCGGACGGCGTCGCGATCGAGCAGCGACGCCAGCGCGGCGATGCCGATGCCGGACGCGGCACGGCCGAAGAACTGACGGCGCGTTTGCAGTTGGCGAAGCTGATTGATCGTCATTGCAGACTCCTATGAGGTCGCTGGGCCGTCAGTTTTTCGTCACCACTTCGTCCAAATTCAGGATCATGCTCGCCACGATGGTATACGCGGCCAACTCTGGCGCCGACAGCGACTCATCGCGCGGCGATTCGCCGACGCGCAGTAGTTCGTCGGCGAGCTTCGGGTTTTGGCGATAGGTCGCAAGTTGCTTGTCGAGCACACGCAGCAGGATGGCCGACTCACGATCGGAAGGAGCACGCGCCGTTGCCAGGCGCCACGCGAGCGCTAAACGAAGGCCGGGGTCCTTTTCATTTTGCATGATGCGCTCGGCGAACTTGCGCGACGCCTCCACGTAGGTCGGGTCGTTCATCAGCACCAGGGCTTGCAGCGGCGTGTTGGTGCGCGATCGGCGCACCGTGCAGACTTCGCGGTCCGGAGCGTCGAACGTCACGAGTTGCGGCGGCGGGCTGGTGCGCTTCCAGAAGGTGTACATGGTCCGGCGATACAGGTCCTTGCCCTGGCTCTGCACGAAGAACTGGGCGCTCCAATTCTTGCTGTCCTGGCGGGATGCGAGTTCCTGCCAGAGGCCCTTGGGTTGATACGAGCTGACACTGGCCCCGCCGATATCGCGATTGAGCAGGCCGCCCAGCGACAACGCTTGATCGCGGATGAACTCGGCCTGCAGCCGGTAGCGCGGGGCTCGAGCCAGCAGGCGGTTCTCCGGATCCTTGTTCAGGTGCTCCTTCGTCACGACCGACGATTGCCGATACGTGGACGATGTGACAATCATGCGCACGAAATCACGCACACTCCAGTTTTTCTTGGCGCCCGAACCGAGCGGCGCCGCGGACGGTTGCATGAACTCGACGGCGAGCCAATCGAGCAATTCCGGGTGGCTCGGCAACTCGCCCTGGGCGCCGAAGTCCTCGACCGTCTTCACCAATCCCGTGCCGAAGAACATCTGCCAGTAGCGATTGACGATGACGCGGCTCATCAGCGGATGGGATGGATCGGCGAGCCAGCGCGCGAAGCCGAGGCGATTGTTCGGCGCATCCTTGGGCAGCGGCGGCAGGAATGCGGGGACGCCGGCGCTGACCTTGGCGCCCTTCTTGTTGTACTCGCCGCGAATCAGCATGAAGGTGTCGCGCGGTTTGGGCAACTCCTGCATCACCATGGTCGAGGCACCAGCGGCTTCGAGGTCCGATTTCGTCTTGCGAAGTCGCAGAATCTCCGCCCGAATCTCAGCGGCGTCGGTCGCAACCTCCGTGCGATAGTATTGACGCAGTTCCGATTTTTGCTGATCGGTGCGTTGGTCGGCGGATGTTTTCAGGATCGCGGCGATGTTGGCGGGGATGCTCGATTTGCCGTGCGGGTTCGCCGCATCGGTGATGGACACGCGAAAGCGGCCGAACTGGTGCTGGCTGAACTGCGATTGGAATTCGAAGCGGATCGTTAGCGACGCGGGCTTGGCAATGGGTGCAAACGAAAACACCGCCTCGATGGGCTTGCCGACGTTGGGATAGATCGCCCAGCCAGTCTTCGGGTCGCCGTCGATGGCATGCGCGACGGGGAAGTCCTTCTGCTCGAAGCTGGCTGTCGCTTTCTTGAGCACGAGCGGCGTCTTGTCCGCATGGGCCTTGACGTTGGTCAGCACGAAGTTGCCGTTCTCCGATCGGCCCGGACCGCTTGCCTTGAAGCTAGCATCGGGCAGCGCTTCGAGCCGAATCGCGGTGATCGAGGCCAGATCGACTTTCGCTTGCAGCGTGTAGGTTTCCGTCGCCGGATTGGCGCCGCTTGCCAGGATTGAGCCATCGGGTTGCCTGGTGAGTTTTGCGCCGCCGGCCGATTTCACTTCCGTCGGTTCGAGCGTCTTCCAGACGATCTGGGTGTCCAGCGCCGTTTTCTCCCATGCTGTCTGAAACGAATCCGTTTTCGGTGAAGGGGCCAACAGCGATTTCTCGCGGTCCTTGATGTCGGCATCGAGTTTGGCGATCGCTTCGAGCTGACGTTTCGACGGGGCCTTGATCATCGGGGCGGCGTTGCCGCGCGAGCCATCGAGACCGTTTTCGGGGACATTGTTGAAATAGGCGTACATCTGATAAAACTCGCGTTGCGCGATCGGATCGTACTTGTGATCGTGGCATTGCGAACAGATCATCGTCAGGCCGAGCCAGACGGTCGCGGTCGTATTGACGCGATCGACGATGTAATTGTTGAGATATTCTTCGGGAATTGCGCCGCCTTCGAAGTTGATCATGTGGTTGCGATTGAACCCGCTGGCGATTCTCTGCTCGGTGGTCGCGTTCGGCAACAGGTCGCCGGCAAGCTGCTCGATCGTGAACTGATCGAACGGCAAGTCGTTGTTGAACGAATCGATCACCCATTCGCGCCAGCGCGACATATCCCGGCCGGCGTCGATGTGGTAGCCGTGCGTGTCGGCAAAGCGGGCAGCGTCGAGCCAATCGACCGCCATCCGTTCGCCATAGTGCGGCGACGCGAGGTAACGATCGACCACGCGCTCATAGGCGTCGGCACCCTTGTCGTTCAGGAACGCGTCGATCTCCGCGAGCGTTGGCGGCAGGCCGGTCAGATCGAGTGCAAGCCGGCGGATCAACGTGGTGCGATCGGCCTCGGGCGACGGTTGTAGGCCT
The DNA here is from genome assembly GCA_016200155.1 of Planctomycetota bacterium. Lineage (GTDB taxonomy): Bacteria > Planctomycetota > Planctomycetia > Gemmatales > Gemmataceae > SIAQ01. The sequence continues at coordinate 12,920 of JACQFG010000038.1, forward strand.
TCCTTTTCGAGGCGAGCCAGGATGAAGAGATCGACGGCATTGCGAGCCCAACCTTGTCGCTTGACGTCGGGAACGTCCAACCGCTTCGGCGTAACGAAGGCCCAGTGCTGTGCGTAGGGGGCCCCCTCGTCGATCCAGCGCTTCAACAAATCGATTTGTTTCGGTGTCAGCTTTTTGTTGGTCTTGAGTGACGGCATCCGTTCCGTGGGATCGGCGGCGAGAATGCGTTGCACCAGGGCGCTGTCGCCGGTTTTGCCCGGCACGATGGCGTGGCCGCCGCCGCGCAATTTGGCGAGAGCGCCATCGCGCGTGTCGAGCCGCAGCTTGGCCTTGCGCTGCGATTCATCGGGGCCGTGACAGACAAAACAGTTCTCCGATAGGATCGGCCGAATGTCGCGACTGTAGTCGATTGCTCCTTGCGAACCGATGGCGGGCTTTTTGTCCTGGGCGGGCGTTGCGAGAAAGGAACAAAGCAAAGCGGCGCCGGAGAGAATGCTGATGCAAACGACGGTGTTTCGCTTCATGGTCGTCTCGGTAGTGCAACGGGGATTGTTGTCTACCGCTATTCTGCCAAGAGACGGCCGTGGTTGCAATGGTTTTGCAAAAACATCGGAGCCTGAAGCGTGAGCCAAGGAATTGTCCTTCGCTCACGCTTCAGGCTCTAAAAAAACGATCGTGGCACGCTATTCCAGCGTCCGCTTTTCATTGGGCGGATATGCGATGAGCATTTTCGAGATGTCGTTGGCCACAATTTTCAGGAATTCGGTGCGATAGGTCAAAGGATTGAGGTTGCCCGCGTCGAAGGGGCCGCTATCGCGCGGATGCACGCGGAGGAACGCCTTGTTGAAGACATTCTGCTCGCCGTCTTTGCCGTCCAGCTTGTGCAGATTGATGGCGAGATTTGCCCGGCCGCGGAACATCTTCCAGTTGCTGATGTCCTCGTAGAGGCTGAAGGAGCGCACGCTCAAATCGAGCACAAAATCGGCTTTCAAGCTCCTGCCAATTTCCGCCGCGCTGGCGTCTCCGGTAAGCTGGCGAAGTTTCGCCTCCTGGCTGCGGACCTGGGCGGCGGGAATGATCTTGAGCCGGTGTTTGTTTTCCTTGCAGCGTTCCCGCAATTTCTCGGCGACGTGTTCGGCAAGTTCAACGTCCGCGCCCAGGGCATCGGGATGGGTGTCAAGCCGGACGAACCGCGACACGATGGCCAGATTGATTTCCTTGTCGGCCTTGAATAGCTTGTATTCCGGATCGATGCTGGTGTCGGCAAAGGGCATGAGGAACATGGACAGTGTCTGCGGGCTGCAGCCGAGCGAGACCCAGGCCATGCCGCCGATCAGGACCAGGACCCAGCGCCAAGTGTATTTCGATTTCTTCAACATCGTTTCTCCTCCATGAGAAATCGCCGACTTCATCTCCATGCCGGAGCCGTTGATTGCTACGGATCAATGACCAGGTTCCATAGCAACACGAGGCCCCATCGCCCGAACAGGATAAGCAGAAACACGATCGCCAGCCGGAACACGACGATCTCGAGCCTGCGAATCAGCACAAACCGCCCGAAGAACGCGCTGGCCAACGCCCAGGGAATGAACAGCATCCCGAAGGTCGCCAGCAGGGTGCCGGCGAAATTCGCCTGCATCGAGTTCCAGACGTCAGCCCGGACCAGCAGCGTGAAGCTCGTGGTCATGCCGCATGAAGGACAGGGCAGTTCGAACATCGACTTGAAGTTGCACTCGGGCAACCCCAGTTGCCGATGCGTCCCGAACCGCGGCACATCACCTGGGTCCTTGTACGGATCGATGAAGAACACCGCGACAATGAACACCATCACCCACGGGACCGTCAGCACCAGCAGGAAGATCCGCGCCCAGCGTCGGATCGGCGTGGCATCTGCTTCGTCGACGGAATCTTCTTCCGTCTCGTCGGTCTCCAATTCGACAATTTCATCTTTGGTGGACATAGGGTTTTGGAGGGGAGTTGATAGCCAGGGGTTTCCGATTTTTCAAGAGCAAATTCGCACGCCTTGCCGACCGCGCGTCGGCAGCCTGGGGTAATTGCATTGTACACGACGGTCGGGAGAATCGAAGGCAAATTTGTCCGACAGCGATCAAACGTCCGGCCAGTCGCCGCTAAAGACCGCGACGGCCGGCCCCGTCATGTACACGTGATTGTCCTTTTCCGACCAGTGCAGTTGCAGTTCCCCGCCGACAGCATGGGCCGTGATTTGCCGCTTCGTGCGTCCGGTCAAGACACCCGCGACGGCGACGGCGCACGACCCGGTGCCGCAGGCGAGCGTTTCGCCGCTGCCGCGCTCCCAGACGCGGAAGTTCACATCGTCGGGGCGGTTGACCTTGACGAATTCGACGTTGGTCTTGCGTGGAAAGAGGGCGTCCCTTTCGATCCTCGGGCCGACGCCGTGCACGTGTTGATCGGTGATGGCATCGACGAAGATCACGCAATGCGGATTACCCATCGACACACAGGTTGCGTTGAAATCGTAACCCGGCATCGGTACGTCGATGGGCGGATTGCCAGGCAGGGTCGTCGGGATCCTGGCAGCTTCCAGGATCGGTTCGCCCATGTCGACCCGAATCTGCTGGGCCTTGTCGCCGCGCACCTCGAGGTCGAGAGTGAGCACGCCGCGGCCGGTCTCGATGGTCAGCGTCGGCTTCTTGGCGATGCCGTGATCGTAGACGTACTTGGCAACGCAGCGGACGCCGTTGCCGCACATCTCCGATTCGCTGCCATCGGCGTTGAACATGCGCATGCGCGCATCGGCCTTCTCGGACGGACAGATGAGGATGAGCCCATCGCCGCCGACGCCGAAATGCCGATCGGCGATCTTGACGCTGAGCGCCGCGGGGTTGGTCGGCGGCTTTTGCGTGAAGCAATCGACGTAGACGTAATCGTTGCCGCATCCCTGCATTTTGGTGAAGCGCATTCTTGCATACCTCCCAAAAATGCGCCGACATCGGCGCCGTTAGTTTTCGAGTCCCAGATCGCGCAATGATTTCGCGCGGAGAATCGACTTGCGCACGGACATCAATTCCGTGAGAGACATTTTGTCCAAGCGTTCTGCGGCGGGCGATGACAATGCGCCGAACCGCCCTTCGATGAGTTCCCGCACCGCTTCACGGCGTTCCGTTTCGATACCTTTCTCGATACCTTTCTCGATACCTTCCTCAAACACAGTCTTGTTCATTGCTTGCACTCCCGAATATTTCTCCGTCGCCAGCATTTCATTGAGCTGGCGTTTCTGGTCTTCGTCGATGGGCAGATAGGCCTGCACGCATTCCCGGAGAAGAAACCGCTGCTGATCGGTTAGTGGGGCTGCCAGAAGGCGCCGCTGCGCCTCGGCTCCTATCAAGGCTATCTTGTCCTTCGGTATTTCCATCAGTGCCGCCAGCGCTACCCCCAGCCAGTTGTCTCCGTCAATGTATTCTATCGCCTTCAAGCCAGGCAAGCCAACATACAGATACTGTAAACGCACGACATCCAAGTCCCAGAAATTCTCCTCGAAAACATCGATGCCAATGCCATCCAGGCCCACCTTCAAATATAATCCGATCGGCAAGACCGGTAGCTGGTGGCGATTGCGAAGCGAAACGTACGACCGAAACATGCGTGGCCGAAGGGATGCAACTTTATCCGGCGATTCGATTTCGATATGAATCAAGGCAAGCCAGGTATGCGGTTGCGTCGGATCGGCGCCCGGCGTCGCTTCGCGTGTGGGCA